>NZ_RSCK01000120.1:2121-3301 GCF_003991895.1 Chroococcidiopsis cubana SAG 39.79 | reverse complement strand
AGCAGATAAACTTAGCACAATTTGCTCGACAAGCCCAACTTGTCTACAAACTCCTAAACCAGGAAGTCAAACAATCTCGTAAGCGCGGGCAAGCACTGCTACGCAAAATTGCTAAAGATCCAATGTCAATTCTGGGTCAGGTACAGGAGATCTTACCAGTGGTACAGTCTCAACTTCATGATTATCCCGCTTTAAGCGCGATTGCTCAAGCGATGGCAACGACAGAACCGCAGAAAACACTACCACAAATATCTTCCGAGCAATACAAAGCAGAGTTAGCGCAACTAGAAGCAGTTGAAGCAGAGCGACTAGCACGACAGCAGCAAGCGATCGCTCTTCATAGGCAACTGGAAACATTATTGGAAGTTTGGCAAGCCGGAGGAAATTGCACCGAAAACTCCACTCAAATCTTGACCGATCTCACCTGCTACTTGGACACTGCCGAAGGCAAAGGATATTTAGCAGCCCTGACTGATTCCATACAAGAGGAACAGCGTTTCTGCTCGTGGCTGGCTGGAGATAGAAGCGATCGCGCAATTGCTATCGATCTAAATCAATTACTCCAAGCAGTGTTCCAACAATGGAAGCAAGGGCTGGAAGTTCTGTTGAGCGAGAGAGAGTTTGTCGCTCATTACATTCAACTTCCGGCTGGAAAAGGAACGTTGAGTGCTTTAGCAGAAGATCGACAAGAGCAACAGGATTTCTATCAATGGCTATCTCAGCCAGAAATAGCTGCGACGTAATCTATCACAAACGTTGATTTAATTATTCTATGCGACACAAGTTAGTCAAAGTCAAAAACATTATTAGTCTTTCGAGTGCGTTTCAAGAATCGAAGCATAGCGCCGTAGCAGTGCCTCGAATGGGTTTGCTTTACGGCTTTACAGGGATTGGCAAAACGACTGCTACTGCTTGGCTGGTGAATAAAGAAAATGGGATTTATGTCAGAGCCACTTCCGTTTGGAGTCCCAGCGCCATGTTACAGGACATTTCAATCGAACTGTCTCTCGATCCTCCCAGTTTACCTGCCAAAATGCTAATTGCTGTGAAAGAGCAAATGAAACTGAGTAGACGACCCTTGTTTATCGACGAGGCAGACTATCTGTTCCATAATCCAAAGATGTTGCAAGTAGCACGGGACATTCACGACCTCACCGAACTCCCGGTTTGGCTAATTGGC
>NZ_RSCK01000120.1:1796-2111 GCF_003991895.1 Chroococcidiopsis cubana SAG 39.79 | reverse complement strand
AGACGCTTATTTCTCCATAAAAGTATTTGTTCCAGAATATCACTTTAAGCTTGGTATAAATTTAGATGCGTTTGCCCTGTCAGAGCCACTTCTGTTTGGAGTCCCAGCGCCATGCTACAGGACATTTCAATCGAACTGTCTATCGATCCTCCCAGCTTACCTGCCAAAATGCTAACTGCTGTGAAAGAGCAAATGAAACTGAGTAGACGACCCTTGTTTATCGACGAGGCAGACTATCTGTTTCATCATCCGAAGATGTTGCAAGTAGCACGGGACATTCACGATCTCACCGAACTTCCGGTTTGGCTAATTGGT
>NZ_RSCK01000120.1:1358-1786 GCF_003991895.1 Chroococcidiopsis cubana SAG 39.79 | reverse complement strand
CCTAATTACGGTTGGTTTAAGTCGCATGGAAGCTTTTACTAAAGCACAGAGATGGCAGTCTATTTCCGCGCAACAATGGATTGAACGACCTTTTTTTCTGTCTCGACAAATGTAGTAATGGTTTGCAGTTTATAGCTTTGTTTAAAGCTGAAACTTTATGACTTAAAGAAAGCTAAATTTTTGAATAATTATCGTTGGCGAGCGGGTTGATGAAACAAACAGATAAACCGCTCGAATTAGCGCGACCCAATACTAACTCAATTCGAGCGGAAGAATTTTACGGCGATCGCCCCTGGTCTGATGTTTGGCAAGCTACACTGTCTAGGCAATGGCTAGGGCGACCGTCTTCAATGGTTCAGCAAGACTGTGGTACGATGCAATGGCTTGAACTTTGGTTGAGGATTGGCGATTCTCAAGTCCTCGCCTTA
>NZ_RSCK01000120.1:972-1348 GCF_003991895.1 Chroococcidiopsis cubana SAG 39.79 | reverse complement strand
ATTGACGGTGTGGAGAAGAAAATCGCCAATCGTAAAATAGTCGCAGGGCGGATTTCTCAGTGGGTGAAGTTTCAACCCTGCGACCTAGAGGATACACGCTTGTTAGCTAAAGAACTTTGTGAAATCGACGTTCATGAAGATTTGCTAGTCAAGCTACACGAGCTGTCGAACGGTAGTATTCGCCTAATTACGGTTGGTTTAAGTCGCATGGAAGCTTTTACTAAAGCACAGAGATGGCAGTCTATTTCCGCGCAACAATGGAGTGGGCAACCATTTTTTCTGTCTCGACAAATATAGGAAATTGTTTGCAGCTTTTGGTTTTGTTTAAAGCTGAAACTTTATGACTTGAATTCGCTAGATTTTTAAATAATTGTCA
>NZ_RSCK01000120.1:285-962 GCF_003991895.1 Chroococcidiopsis cubana SAG 39.79 | reverse complement strand
GTTCAGCAAGACTGTGGTACGATGCAATGGCTTGAACTTTGGTTGAGGATTGGCGATTCTCAAGTCCTCGCCTTACTAAGTCAATTTGAGCAAGCAGGTTACTTAAAACGCCAAGAACAAGTTGGTAGATATCCGCATTATCAGGTGGAGCCTTCGTATCATGACAAGATTCGTCTTTATCTTGTCTACAATTGTTGCTCTCGGCTCATGACAAAAGAAATAGATCTTCGCGTACTAGACGAGCCACATTTTGTCGCTTATTGTAACCGTGCTTGGACAAGTATGCGAATTCTTTGTACTTTTAGTCCGCCTCAAATTGAAATTTGCTCTGAGATCGAGCAGTCAATAACTGAAGAGTTTATCTATCAACTCTATCAAATTGGCTACCTTCAACTCGTCGAGCGCTATGACAAAAATCTGATTGGTAGTGAGAACGTCTATCGCCTTCGTCTAAACTCTGGTCCTTTAGCTCCGTTCATTTGTGCTGATGGCATTGTCTATGACCTCAACTCTCGTAAATTTTACATGACTCAGTAAATTTAAAAAATAATGAACTTAAGTTTATCATTTTTAACATCACGTTTGTTGAAGATCGACTCAAAAATTAGATTGAAGCATGAGTTTTAAAAAGTAAGATTTCAAAATAAAGTTTCCTGATTCATATCATTTATGGATTG
>NZ_RSCK01000120.1:167-275 GCF_003991895.1 Chroococcidiopsis cubana SAG 39.79 | reverse complement strand
GTCTTTGATGAATTCTTGCCTCAGTGGAATTACACTGCTCAGCCAGAATTACAGGTTATTTAATCCACGATCCTAAGTCAATTTGAGCAAGCAGGTTACTTAAAACGT
>NZ_RSCK01000120.1:0-157 GCF_003991895.1 Chroococcidiopsis cubana SAG 39.79 | reverse complement strand
TCGACTCAAAAATTAGATTGAAGCATGAGTTTTAAAAAGTAAGATTTCAAAATAAAGTTTCCTGATTCATATCATTTTTTAATTGAAATCTAACGTAGATAGATAGAGCGAGATACAATCACAGTCGTCAACTAAGATACAGAAAGATACAGTTCAG
>NZ_RSCK01000119.1:0-15953 GCF_003991895.1 Chroococcidiopsis cubana SAG 39.79 | reverse complement strand
GAATACATGGTTCCCTCCAACTTTGTCGTGCTAGAGGCTTTTCCCCTCACGCCAAACAATAAGGTCGATCGCAAGGCACTACCTGCGCCAGTGAAGGTTGGGCAAGAACCAAAAGAAACATATGTAGCTCCTCAAGATGAGTTGGAACTTAAGCTAACGAAAATTTGGGAAAAAGTTTTAGGCATTCAACCTATTGGCATCAAAGACAACTTCTTTAACTTGGGAGGTCACTCGATTATAGGTATGCAGGTGCTAAAAGAAATTGAGAAAGCTTTTGGCAAACAGTTATCCCCATCAATCTTTGTAGATACACAAACAATTGAAAATTTAGCTAATTTACTACGTCAGCATGATAATAGTACGCCTCGGCATTCGCTGATTCCACTTCAACAAGGTAACTCCAAAAAGCTTCCTCTTTTCTGCATTCATGATATTTCGGGTAACGTCTTATTTTATAAAAATCTGATACGTTATTTAAAGCCGGATCAGCCTTGCTATGGATTACAAGCATTAGGAATTGATGGAAGACAGACTCCTCTTACTTCAGTTATAGAAATGGCGGCTCTCTATCTAAAAGAGATACAAGCTATTCAGCCCGAAGGTCCCTACTTCTTATGCGGTTACTCTTTTGGAGGTATGGTAGCTTTTGAAATTGCTCAACAATTGAATAGCAAAGGGCATAGAATTGCATTATTAGCTTTATTGGATAGTGTTAACACATATGCTCTTAAATTATTCTCAGATCCAGTAAAATTAAATAAATATTTTTCATTCATAAACCGATTTTGTTATTACATGAAGGAAGTTTTTAGCTTGAGTAGCAAAAACAAAAAAAATTATTTTATAGAAAAAATTAAATGGCATTTTAGAGTAGGCGAGCTGAGTATTTTTCACAAGTTTCATCTCCGTTTTTTGCAACGAAATCTTCCAGCTTTAAACCTTATAAATGTTGAATTGGCTAATAGTAAAGCAATAAAAGTCTATATTCCTAAAACTTTCCAAGGTCAATTACATTTATTTATCTCTAATCAAGTTTATCCAGGTTTAGATCGCGACTCTGAATTAGGTTGGAGTAACGTAGTTACTAATGGGATTTATCTTTATAAATTTTCTGTTTTCCATGCAGACATGATGCGAGAGCCAAACGTTCGATTGTTAGCCGAAAAATTTCAAGTTTGTTTAGAGAAGTCACAAAGAGATGCTACTTTATCGATAGATTAGGTTGTAGCGAGGATAGTTATAATGGATTGCATGTTTTTCACTTTACACCTTATGCTCCAGAACAAAAAGCAATGGTAGACATTTGGTTACAAGCTAAAAGCAGTTCACGTACACGTATTTCATGCTATGAAAGTCCTTTGCTGCATTCAAATATATATTTGAGCTTGTCACCCCTCAACAATATTGTACATTTAAGAAAGCATTTACTGGCAGCTGTTTAGCTACTAGTGATAATAAGCTATTACTTAGCAAGCGCCACGTTTAGTAAGAACAACATTTAGTGTTTTTAATAACAAATATAAATCATAAGTAACAGACCACTTAGATTGATAATCTAGATCCATCTGCACGATTGCTTCAAAATCTTTGACACTGGAACGTCCATTTACCTGCCACTCACCCGTTATTCCTGGTTTAACCCATAACCGTTGCCAATGGTGAGGTTTGTATTGTTCGACTTCATTCACTGTGGGTGGTCGAGTACCAACTAAGCTCATCTGCCCCAGCAACACGTTCCAAAATTGTGGTAGTTCGTCTAAACTAGTACGGCGCAAAAAACGACCGAAACGAGTAATACGTGGATCGTTTGAGTTTTTGAAAATCTGTCCTTGAGCTTCATTTTTGATTAGATGCTGCAATTGTTCAGCGTCAAGTATCATTGAGCGGAATTTCCAAATTCGGAAAGGGTGACCGTACAAGCCGTAACGAATCTGGCTATAAAAGATGGAACCAGGATTATCTATTTGCATGGCAACGACTATCGGAATTGCGACGACGGCGGTAATTCCTAGCCCAACTATAGCTCCTAAAATATCAGTTAGGCGCTTGATACGGCTAGTAGTAGAAGGATGCACCACTAATTTTTTAGCCATAGGAGCAATGTGGTTACTATTTAGGAACTGAGAAGCATTGGAGTAGGCAGTTGGGAAGCAAGATGAGGAGATCGCTTCAGTCGTTGACTCTTTTGTTTCATTATTCTTATATTGATCTCTAGAAATAATTTTCCAGTTCTTGAAAGTCAAGATGTTAAATCTAAAGGGAATAATTGTTGCTAAGTTTCTAGAATTACGATATTTACTACTGTTCATAAAGTCATTATCCTATACAATAGTTATGTTTTCTGAATTAGGTAGATTATATCCTAATTGCACTAAGAGAATGCTAGATTTACAACATTTACTGATAGATTTTGTTTGAAAATTGCAAGAAGTTCAGGATATCAGTTTTTTCTAATTCTAAGTATGCAGATAGGCTGTTTGCGATCGCGTATAGAAATAGGTATGACTTACTCCACAAGTTGTATCATTTGTATTCGTTTTTGTGTGAGTTGTTCAGACTCAGAAACAGTTCTTCAAAAATTTTATTGTTTTTTCAATTTTGATTGAAATGAAATAATTAAACCAAGCCTAAACTTGTTTTCTACTTAATCAGTCAATAGGACAATCGTAAAAACGCTATGATAAAATTTATCTATGTAAATAGGCTGAGCTGTAGACAATGTGCGAGCTGCTGATTTAATTACAAGAATCGCCAAAATATAATGTATCTATTAATAAAAATAAGCATTTACCACTCTAGTAGAGGTATCTTCAGATAAGATAGACTGCGTACCTATAAATACTTATAGAACTAGCTTAAGGCAACAGTAGTGATGGCAAACTCAGAGCAAGTAGAGGAGTATATAATGACAGATGCTATTGGAAGAAAGCGTAGAGGCAAGGTTAATCAGTTAACGAAAAAAGTTTTAATACCTCTTAATTATTTTATCTCGATTATCATAATTATTTGTTTTACGTCAACTTGTAAAAATTTAGTAGGAACAACTCAGTCAATTGATTTAACAGAAAGCTGGGATTTAGAAAAAGTATTAAAGAATCCTCATAAGGGGTGGTATCACCATTACTTCGATAATGGACTTTGGGAATATAGAACGAAGTCTGATTCAGACTTAGAAAATTTTCCAGGTATGAACCATCTTTATCTTCGATTAGCATGGAGTTATCTTGAACCTCAACCAGGAAAATTTAATTGGTCAGTTATAGATAATATTATTAATAAATGGACAATGAAAGGTTACTCAATCTCTTTTTGTATCACTGCAAAAGAGACAAATATGGTTTATGCTACCCCAGAATGGGTAAAAAAGGCAGGAGCAAAGGGAGCTTATTATGATGCTTGGGGAGTCAATGCCTGGGAACCAGACTATGGAGATCCCATATTTCTTGCTAAACTAGAAAATTTTCACAAAGCCTTTGCAACACGCTATGCTGGAAAACCTTGGTTGGAGTATATTACCATCGGTAGCTATGGAGATTGGGGAGAAGGACATACCTCATTTTCAAGTCGAAGATCTTTCCCTGTTGATGTTTTAAAGAAACATATTGATATTTACAAGAAGTACTATCTAAAAAGTACTCTTGTTATCGCGGACGGATGGGTGAATGATAGGAGAGACAACAACGGTTCTCAGTTACGGGATTACATTTTGCAAAATAAAATTACTTTTAGAGATGATAGCGTGAATGTATCGTACTACGTTGATACATTTCCTTCAACTTATTCAGTACAAAGCCCTGAACTATTCAATGAAGTCTTTCGTCATCGACCTACTATTTTAGAATTGCAACACTATTATCTACAAAAGAAGGATAACGATTGGATAGGAGTTGATGGCTCAATTAAGGGTGGAGAATTATTAAAGGGGGCTATAGATATCTCTCATGCCACTTTCGTTGGTTATCATGGTTATGCGGATGAATGGTTAAAAGAAAATCCTACTTTGGCAAGAAAACTTGCAAATAAGATGGGTTACTGGTACTTTCTTAAAAGTGTTGAGATTCCCAGCAGTCTGATGAGGGGAAGCAGCCACAGTTTTAAGTTAAAGTGGGAAAATCACGGTGTTGCTCCTGCTTACTATAGGTATAAATTAAAATTGGCATTGAAGGGAACCAACGGGACTTACACTCAATACCTGACAGAATCTAATAATAAATCTTGGTTGCCAGGAACTACTGTAGCAGAAACTTATTCTGTGAATGTTCCTCAAACATTAGCGGCGGGTGAGTACAAAGTAGCTATTGCACTTGTGGAGGAGAGAAATAAGACAAAAAGACTAATAGAATTGGCGCTTAAGGATGAGTTGAAAGGAAACAATGACTTCTATGAAATTGGTTATATTAATATAGAGTAGAAGTAAAAGTAGATACTAGAAAATGTTATTTCAACACTGCTAACTTCGTTGTCAGCATCCACTTCTTGAGCAGCCACCTAATCAAACTTTGGGCATAATCTCCTAACAAAATTTGTGGATGCAGACAAATTGCCTTCCATAATTTTTGTCCAGCCTGATTAACTCCACTGAGATCGGTACTATATTTTAAGTATTGTTACGTACAGTATTCATATACCCAAGCTAAGCTCTGTTTTTTAAGAAATTGATATTCGGGTGGAGCTGCTTGATATGCTCTTTCAACTACTCTCAGAGCTTCTTTTTCCATGAATTCAACTTTGGATTTCATTGCAGATGAAGACTGGCGGTAAAGAATTTGGTACTTAGGTACAAGAACAAAATGCCATTTAGCTGCTAATCGTAGATAAAAGTCCCAATCTTCACAAGATTTAAGGGTAGGTTCAAATTCTCCTACAGACTCAATAGCTTTTCTACAAACCAAAATATTAGAGCCATTGGCAACAAAATTATTGACCAGCAACTTATCATAAACATTACTTTCAAAGAATATAGGATTATATGGGAATATAGATTCTTCTTGCCCATCAATGAAATAAGAAGTCCAACTGTATACAATCCCTACTTCTGGATGCTGTCGCAAAGCAGCTAGTTGCAGTTCTAGTTTATCAGCTGTCCACATATCATCTGCATCCAGAAAGGCAATAAATTCTCCAGCAGCATGAGAAATACCACGATTTCGTGCTACTGGAAGCCCACCATTTTCGTAAGAAAAGATTTTCAGACGCTTATCTTTGACATTCTGGAGTAACTCTAGAATTCGGTCAGTAGAACTATCGTTAATTACAATCAACTCAAAACTTGAAAAGGTTTGTTGCTGAACTGATTTAAGAGTTGCTAAATTGTACGTTCAGCATTGTGGAAAGGAATGATGGCAGATATAGTTGGCATAAAATTTAAACTGAATATACTAAAATACAAAGATGTGTATCACCCTAACTTACATTCTTCTAATCTAGTGAAAGCTCGTTTCATAATAATGAAGACATGGATAATATATTTTTCTTGTATAACAACTTTGAATGCTTAAGTTGTTAAGTGCATAAAAGCTACTTAAAGAGACACTTTATACTATCAGATATCTTATATCTTATAAGAATTGCTTGCTCCCATCGCTGTGACCACTTACTAGAAAAGTATTTATATCTGTTGAATACTTCGTCGGAGAGAACTCTCACACTTGATGAATTAGATAAATCCAAAGCTAAAACAAATTCATTGCGTACTTGTTCGACTAATTTAATAGCTCGGTCTCGGCATTCTCTGGCTTGAGTTCTTGCTGCCTCTGATAGGCAGTATTTAAAGGCTTGCTGCAACATCTCGTCTGACAAGCTATCAATAGGAAAAGCTATAGGCCAGCCAATCTTTTCTGTCTGAAGCAGAATCTTAGCCCCTCCCGAAATTGGATCTATTGAGATACTAGGAACGCCATTTTTGAGGGCTAATACAGTACCGTGTAACCGTGTGGTTACGACCACATCCATACGGGCAATTATGGATTCGATTTCGGCTGCAGTGCGAAGATTCGTAGTGTTTGGATCTAAGCCTGTGTCGATAGACACTGCCACCATTTCTTGGGAGGCAATTAGTCGGTTAACTGCATCATTGGCGGCTTGATGCTTGCCCTTGTCCCCATATTCCGGCTGTGGATGAACCAAGATAATACCCACAACAGGTACTTTCGCTTGGCGCGAAATAAAGGTAATATCTGGGCGTGCAGCAACAGAGCTGTCCCTTTCTATCAGTACATCGAAGGGGTTCCAAATATTAAGTGGTTCGATCATTGATAGGTTAAGACCGATGAGGTGACAGTTATTGAAGTGATGCAAAAATCCAGTCGCGTATGTTTTAAGAGGAAAAGGACCGCAAACAAACACGACGTGCGAATATGTATTGGGATCTACAGAACGCCAATCAACACCACCGACGAAAGGAGCAGCAAGAGCAACATCATAGGTATAACCAGCATATTCGAGCCATTCGCAGGCAAGGTCTCTTGCCATCAAATCGCCAGCTGTAGTATTACATCTTTCAAAACTGAACCAACCTGCAACAAGAGCTTTCATGAAGAGATGCCTCCTTAAGATATTAATGTTTATTAATTTGAAAAGACTTGTGTGAGAATAAATGTTTGTTAAATATATATTGATGAGTCCATATTGTTAAAACAGGTAGCACAAATAAATGAGAAATTAGCACAGCTACAGCAACTCCAAAAATACCCCAATTGACTGCAATTAGTATGGATATAGCAAAAAAAATGGTGAAGAATATATTTAAATAAAGCGTGATATGGGTTTTATTTAAAGCATTTAATAGGAGGTTAGATGCCCATGCAAAAATACGTGGAATACCTGACAAGCATATCATTATCAAGATTGGAATTACTGAAAGCCACTTTTTACCAAATATGATTGGTACATACAATGGAGCTAAAGACGACTGCAAAACAATAAAAGGAATTACAAATAAAGAAACTTTTTTAAGACTGGTAAAATACCTCTTTTTGAACTGCTCATAGTCTGTTCGCGCAGTGCAAATATGAGGAAATAAAGCTGACATAAATGCATTGATAACATTCATACTGATTCCCGAGCCAGCATTGAAGGCAAAATAGTATACTCCCAATGCTTCAATTCCTATAAATCTACCTATTATTAAATAATCCAAGTTTCCCCTAAGTTTATTCAAAACTTCAACTAAGAGTAGATTTTTGCCAAAATAGGTAACCTCCTGCCACTTCTCTAAGCTAAACAATTTAGGTGGTCGCCAAGAGTGATTCTTCCAGTTGATTACAATCCAAACTGGAGTGGTCAAAACCATAGGCAAAACAATCGCCCATATTCCCATACCCCCAAGGGCTAGAGTTACAGTCATGAAATTGCCGAGTAGTGACTGCGTAGCATTCGCTATTGCAGTAATTTTTAGCCGATTTTCTCGTTGAAGCAAGGCACTGTGAACCATATAAAGCGGCATCATTAAGTAAATTAAAGCACTGGTACACAGGAGCCAAATGAGCTGGTTATTTCCGTAAAATTGAGCAATTGGAATGGCAGCAAGACACTGAATAATAAAGATAGAGCCACATAGAATCCAATTCAGCCAGTAGGATGTATTGCATATAGTTTTGACATCTTCCCGATCTGCCTGGACAATCTTAGTCCCAATTCCACCTCTAAGAGTGAAAACAGTCGCAAAGTCAAAAATAGTATAAACAACTGCCATTTGCCCGTAGTCTTGGGCGCTGAACATACGAGCTAGAGTAACCGTTGTTCCTAAGCGGAAGATACGATTCGCTAGCTCTGCTCCTCCCAGCCAGCCAACATTACGAATAAATTGCCCGGATGATATTTGCTTTAGCTTATTGATTAGCATTAAAATTGTTCTGTAAGCTTGGATTTAAGAGAACATCACGCAATTGCTTGCCAATTACTTCAGGTGAAAAGCAACTTTCGACACGGCGACGGGCACGCTGTCCCAGTTCTCGACGCCCAGCCCGATTGTCTAAAAATCGACCAAGTGCTAATGTGAGCGCTGATGCATCGCCACGCGGTACGACTATTCCACCAGAAGCCTCACCTCCTTCAAAAATGTCGGACACACCAGGAGCGTCAGCAGCTACGATCGGTAGACTGCAAGCCATAGCTTCAATCGGCGCTACAGGAAAGCCTTCTTGTCGAGATGGCAGAGTATAAACATCAGCAGCTGAAAGATATTGCTGAATGACAGCGCGATCGCTCACAAACTCATTTAGCCACATCACACCCTTTGTCTGCGTATCAGCAATAAGCTGGCGAAAGCGATCGGCATCGCTACCCGTTCCTACTAGTAGCAGTCGCAGATCTTTGCCAGCGCGCTCGCAGCAAATCTGCTTCCAAGCCTCCAATAAAATATCTAGTCCTTTGCGCTCTATCTCGACTCGTCCATGCCATACAACAACTTTAGCGTCAAGCGGGATACCCAGTGCTGCCCGTGCTTCACTACGATCGAGAGCTTGCCATGCTGCAACATCTAGTGGATTAAAAATACGAGCTATTTTGTGAGATGGTATTTTGTAGCGATCGCGGACTCGCTGAGTCTCTGTTTGCGGTGCAATAATTACACCCGTACACGAGCGCAATGACAAATGCCGCAAAGGAACTTCGAGAAAACTTTCAGTCTTATTACCACCCTGGAAAGTTGCAAAGACTGGCAGACACATCAATTTTCCTAAAAGCACGCAGGTATCAAAGCGTGCATACTCATACTCTTGACACAAGATAGCCTGACAATTCTCTCGTCGTAGTTCGCGAGCTAACAATCCCCATGGGGTTGATAAATAAGTTCCCACACTCTTAACCAAATCCTTAATGTTTGTCAGTAGAGAACGGCGGATATGGCTTTTATCTTGAATCTTCTGGAAGGATGAAGTTTCACTCCCTCCATAAACGTTGAGCGATCTACGTCGTACAGCACGATACACGTGATAAATCTTTAAAGGGGGTAGTACGCAAATCGTAGTACCAGTAGGCTCATGAATAAAGCGCGATGGGCGATCGACACGAGCAGAAATGCAAAACAGTACCGTTCTTACCCCGACTTGTTTTAGAGCATCAATATAGCCAAACATCCAGCTACCAAGAAACTTTTGACAGAATGTCTCGAATGAAATGTTGATGCTATCTAAAAAGTCATCGATCAAGTCGTAGCAGTGTAGTAATGCGATTGCTGGCTCTGATTGGTTGCTTGAGGGCAACAATTGTGGTTGATTAGTATCATTTTGCTTTGAAGATACCAAACTAGTTAAATTTTTCATAGTTCCAGTCTCGGATCGCTTATAGAAATGGTTTTTCTCATACGCTTGAATAAATAGCGGGCAGTGCTTGGAGGAAATACTTGTTTTAATAAAAACTTGATTAATAATTTTTGAATTGTTTGATCGAGTAAAGTTTTAGGCTGTAGGCGAATTACCGACCATAAATGTTGCCGAGCTTTTCTTACTTCACTGCTATCGGTGCCATGTTCCAAATACTGACCAGCACAATACTTGTGAAAACTAGTCAAGGTACAGCTTTTTAGATGTTGCAATTCTGGTGGAGCAGCTTGGTAAGCCTTTTCCATTGCAATTAGGGCTGCTTCCTCCATCACCTCAACTTTAGATGACATTGCTTTAGGAGTCCGACGATAGAGGATTTGGTACTTGGGTACAACCACAAAATGCCAACGAGTCGCTAAGCGCAGCCAATAGTCCCAGTCCTCGCAGGATTTAAGTGTACGATCAAATTCTCCCACTGAAGCGATCGCTTGTTTGCAAATCAACGTATTAGAGCCACTATGAATAAAATCGCTAACTAACAACTTTTGATAAACATTTCCTTCAAACGAATATTGGGGAGACGGGAGAAAAGATACAGCTTCTCTTTGTTCATTTACATCCATAAAACAAGTCCAGCTATAAGCAACGCCAGCCTTTGGATGTTGCTTTAGGGCTGCCAGTTGTAGTTCCAACTTATCCTTTGTCCATAAGTCGTCTGCATCAAGAAATGCAATAAACTCTCCAGTGGCATGAGAGATACCGCGATTCCGAGCCAGTGGAAGTCCACCATTTTCATAAGAAAAAATTTTCAAGCGATCGTCTTTGATACTCTTAACTAGTTCTAAAGTTCTATCTTTAGAGCCGTCATTAATGACAATTAATTCAAAATCTTGAAATGTCTGTTTTTGGACAGAGCCAACTGTTTCTAAAATGGTAAGTCCAGCATTATAAGCTGGGATGATCACAGAGATTCGTGGCATGTTTATATCTAAATTTAGTGAATTTCTGAGCCTATATAGCATCATCTTCCAAGAGCTACCATGCGCCGACGTAGAGCGTAAGCCACTGTTAGAAACCGACTATACCCATCTGGTCCTAACCATCGCATTACTGCGATCGCTAAACTCAAACGAATGTGTTCCTTAGAAAAGCGTATTTGAGGGTAGCAAGCAAGACCTTCTTGTAGAAAATGTGTTGCTTGCTTGTAATCCTTATTTAGACTTTGTAAACACTTCCAAGCTAGACATAAATTGGCAACACCGTAGCTTCGTTTTTTGAGATACAGTAATTCTGATGGGGCTGAATAAAACGCTTTTTCTATAACCACATGGAAGCTTTCTTCCATTGCTTTCCAGTTTCTAGATCCACTTGTTGAAATTTGTCGATAGTAAACTAAGGGTTCTTTCAACACTTTGAAGGGATAGCGAGAGGCAATACGAAGCCACATATCCCAATCTTCCGTAGTGGCAGAGGGTAAATTACTATCAAAAATGCCTGAAGTGTCGAAGCAAGAGCGGCGAACCAGAGGAACACTACCACACTCAACAATATTGTGCTGAGTGAGTTGATTCCAAACATTACCTTCCGTATTATTTTTGAAGATTCTGCCTGTGGGTTTACCTTGTTCATCAACTAAAGCTACCCATGTATATACCAAGCCAACTTCTGGATTTTCTTCAAGTACAGCTACTTGCTTTTCTAGCTTGCTTGGTTCCCACAAGTCATCAGCATCTAAAAATGCTATATACTCTCCTGTTGCCTGACTAATACCAGTATTTCTAGCTCCAGCCAAACCTTTATTTTGTTGACAGATAAGTTTGACTCTTGGATCTTCTATTTGGGAAACCCATTTTTCTGTTTCATCAAAACTACCATCATTAACAACGATCGCTTCAAAATCATCAAAAGTTTGACTCAGAAGACTTCCTAGTGTTGCGGGAAGATACTTCATAGCGTTGTATGCTGGAATAATAACAGAAACTTTTGGCATATCTGAAAGCTTCTTAAATTGATAGTACATGCGGTTTAAGTTATTCACCGATCAAAGTGGTTCTAATAGAGTATAAAAACTCTAATTTAGAATTCTTGAATTCCTACAAATCCCTACTCTACCTTTACAATCCTTAACTTGTCGATACGAGTCCTTCTATCCTTACTTTCTGCTGCGAAAAGTTATTAGATTTTTTCAAGTTAAGAAAATTTTGTAGTGATAAGGTTAGTGATACATATAAGAGCCAATATATGTCCTCTCTCATCAGGGAAGGCTCAGATAGATTAAACTGTAGCAAAAAGAGTAAGTAAGCTAGTGGCATTATGCCCTCTGATGAGTTGTTAAGACGTAAATACTCGATTGCGTGAAAACTAACTTTCACATAGCTAACTACGAATAAGAATAATCCTAATAGACCTATATCGAGACTTAGATCCAAAAAACCATTATGAGCATGTGGAAGCTTCAAAAAAATATTTATACTTGGACTCCAAACTTCTATATTTCCATCTATTACACTCAGCCAAAATACATGATATCCATAACCTAGCCACGGGCGTTCCCAAATCTTATTTAGCACAGAAGTCCAGATGTTTGTGCGACCAGTTAAGCTAATATCTCGCCCTAAAATACCTAAAATAGTTTCGGCATTATCTACCAACCAAGCTGTCATACTTCCACCTACCAATATCGCAACAATAAAAAATGGTATAGCCAAGCTGTAGTTCCACCGTAATGCTTTGTATAGAGGTAGAAGAGCCACAAAGGTGAGCAATAAAATTAGAGCAGTTTTTGATGTCGAAAGTATAATAAGAGCAACTGATAGGCTAAAACCAACCCAGACAATCCAACGTTTATAACTAATATCAACTAAGCGAAAGACTATTGCACTCATCACCATAATGATGCCAAAAATATTTTTATGTGCATATAGCCCTCGCCAGGCTCCTACATGACGCACGTCTTCCTCAAGTGCCATGCTGCCTGTAACACCGTAATGCGGCAATACCAAAGCAACTACTATGCTAAGTATTACTGCTACACCAAAAGTCCACGTTAATAATCGCATCTGTTCTTTCAAGCCATAACAAGCAGCAAAATAAATACCGAATAAAGTTACCCGCATAAAAGGTATGACACCAGTACCAGGCCCATGATCGTGAGATAGAGTTACCATAAATGGCATTACAGACCATATAGCTGAAGCCAGAGCCAATCCTACTAAAATCCATAGAGGCTTTTCTTGAATCACAAAAGAAAGTATTTTCTTCCACCGCACAACTATTAAGAAAATAGTCACTAACTGAATGCTATAGGCAGTAACCTGAACAATCAGATAGAAAGGATTTGTAGGTGCTATAAAGTAGGACACCGCTCCTGAGAAAAACAGAAGTGAGAAAACCACAAATATTTTTTCAACTAACCTTTGCCCAAACACTATTTCAACCTTCCAAACTATTCTAACTTTGAAATCTATGAAATCCTATCCTATAGGGATATATCTATCCCTTCGCTCATTTTTGGCTTAACTAAATATGTCTTTAATTTACATCGTAGTCTTTTGACAGGTTTGAGAATTTTGCTCTGAATATCTATTTGAATAGTAGAAGTAGCTGTTAGGTTCGTTCTTTTGAACTACACCATTAATTACTAGACCTAAAATATTCAAACCTGAACGATGCAAAGCTTCTTTCACAATATGAGCACTATCAGTATCAACTACTCCAGGTCGAGTTACTAATATAACGCCATCTGCCATTTCCCCTAAAATCAGGGCATCAGCAGCAAGCACAACAGGAGGAGTATCAATAATTACAAAATTATAATTATTAGAGAAGTCGCTAATTAAAGAAGCCATTCGGTCAGAGTCAAGAAGCGCTAATGGGTTAGGAGGTATAACGCCAGAACACAAGACATCTAGGTTTGACATGACTTCTTTTACAGCTACTCTAGGGTTATCCCGACTAACAATAGCATTGCTCAAACCAACTTCATTGATTAAATTCCAAGCAGTATGTTGAGATGGATGGCGCATATCTGCATCCACTAGTAAAACTTGCTTTCCTAGTTGAGCAATTGCCGCTGCTAAATTGGCAGCAACTGTAGACTTACCTTCGCTAGGAACAGTGCTAGTTATCACAATAACTTTTAATGCTTTGTCTGAACAGAGAAACTTCAAATTAGCTTGTATCATGCAGTAAAGTTCATAAATGAACGAGCGAGAATTATCTCTAACATGCACATTCAAAGCAGTCTGTTCTATCTCTTTATGCCGAGAGCTATGTTTCTCGAAACTTCCGTAATAGGGAATCACCCCTAACAATGTATAGTCAAATATTTTTCGTGCTTCTTCAATATTTTTGATGGACTTATCTGTCAGCTCTAAGACAAAAATAGTAGCAGTAGCAAGTAGAGTACCAACTAGTCCCCCTAACCCTAAAATTATAATTTTTATAGTAAAATCTGAGGCATGTCGAGGAATTGAGGCAGATTCTATAATGCGAGCATTCCCTATATTTTGGTTTTCTGCAACCCGCACCTCTTGCAATCTTTGAAGAAGAAGCTGATAAGTAGATTGAGCTGCATCCAGCTTTCTCTGTAGTTCTCGCTGATCTTTTTCTAATTTAGGGATATTAGATACCCGTCGCTGAGAACGGACTTTAGCATTCTCTAGTGAAGTTAAGCGGCTAGATAAACTCAAATTTTTCGCTTGTGTTTTAACAAGTTCTTCAAGTAGTTTTTGGTGCGTCTCCCCAAATTGGAAATTTCCTTTGGGTATTGGCTGCTGCATAACAACTGCTTTCACTCGGTCTTCTAACAAACTCTTTAACGCTGTTTCTTGCTTTTTGAGGTTATTTATACTAGGATGATCGTTACTCAAACGGGTTTGTTGAACCGCTAACTCACTTTGTACCTGCTGAATTTTTTTCAGAATATCCTGTACTCCAGCAGATTGGCTAAGAGTGCTTCTAGCTAAGGCATCTTGCACGCTCATACCTATTTGGCTTTGGATTTGGTTCTGAAGTATTTGATAATAGTTATTAACTTCGGCAAGTTCTGCCTGAGTTTGAGTAATCGCTTTTTCTAAGTCTTCAATAACTTTTACAGTTGAAGTTGCTTCCTGATTAAGATCTACAACTTGATTAAGTTCTTTAAATTTGCGTAAAGCCATCTCTGCTCGAACGACATCTGCCTCAGAAGTGGGTAACTGAGAGGAAATAAACTTACGAGCTGCAACTGCCTGTAAGCGATTGGCGCTAATATTATTTTTTATGTATATACTCATAAGTTGATTTACTACAGATGCTGACTCTTGTGGATCTTTGCTTGTATAAGAAATCTGCATTACGTCTGCACCAGCAATATTTTTCACTTGAAATTGCTTTTTTAAATTCGTCTCTAATCTGGCGTTATCTTGTTCGTCTTTTAAATTTAATGCACTGATAGTTTCTCGTATAAGAGGTTCGGAAAGAAGAATTTCTGCTTCAGTGCTTAAAGGATTACCTTCAAAAGTTAGAGGAACAAGAGGAGAAACATTTTCGTCTTTTGTTTTAATTCCTATTAGAAAAGGTGTTGTATCTACTCTGAACAAGAGCTTTCCATATGCTGTATAAGAAGGAGATTTCATCAAAACTCCTATGCCTGTAATGATGAAAACTACTCCAAAAATGCCTAGAGCAGGCTTCCAGTGACGTTTAATCGTTAACCAGCCTTTCTGAAAATCTATTTCTTCAGGTTCTCTAGAATCTATAGTTGTGGTGTGCTTTGGATACTTCATAAGTAGTAAATAGAAGAAAACAGAATTGACGGTTTTTTGTTCGCTACCATGTCCGATCTCAAGTCAATGCTTGAAATCCTAATTCCTTTTGATTGCAAATTCTTTTCGTTTGCTGACTATCGAATTTTTCGATGAGCTAGAGAGAGCTTCGTAAAGCTTGATGTTCTCAGCAGCAATCCGATCCCAGTTGTAGTTGAGCTTTACATACTCTTGTGCCTTATCAGCCATAACTCTCATCTTCTGGGGATGAGCGATTGCCCAGTCGAGTCGTTGAATACAAGAATTTAAGTTTCCAGCTTGAAAAAGTACACCGCGTGTCTCACCCACAAGCTGCTGATGAGGTGGAATGTTACTTGCTACTACTGGAACGCCTTCTCGCATTGCCTCCAACATTGCTAATGGCAATCCCTCTACATCTGAAGGAAGTACAAATAATCCTGCTCCTCGAACAATTTCTGCTAATTGAGTTCCCCAAAGTTCGCCTGCAAACACCACATTTGGATCGCTGGCGATCGCATTTAACAACTTTGAAACATACAACCTGGTATCGCTAACGCCACCTGCAAAAACAAGTTTCCATCCAGATGGTTTAAGAGCTTGGAAAGCTTCGATGAGCAAATCAGGTCGCTTTTCAGGTACGAGTCTGCCCAGAAACAATAGGTAGCGCCCTTGCTCTAGCCCCAGCGAATTGCCGTAGGAAAAATTAGCATCTGACTTGGGATAACTTGCAGGAGCATTAGGAATATAAACTGTCTCACGACCGTAAGTACGTAAAAAGTAGGAACGCAGTTCTTCTGAGACTACAATGATTCCATGTGCATAGCGAGCTGCGGTACTCTCTCCCCAGGGCAAACGCATCTAATAAAAGCATAATGAAATACTAAGAAGCGCTTTGGGCTAAAAATTCTGGAAATAGCAGAGC
>NZ_RSCK01000118.1:0-16051 GCF_003991895.1 Chroococcidiopsis cubana SAG 39.79 | reverse complement strand
TGACTCTTTCAGCAGAATCAGGCATTGAGTCATCTTACCGCGTTGTGTCCCTCATCTCCCCCGAAATTTTTCGCTCTCCTGTGGGACAAGAAGGGAAAAGCCGTACTGACTATAAGCCAAGTGCCAACGATGATGCTTTAGTACAAGGAGTTGCTGCTAATCCTAATGCTCTTGGTTATTTTGGTTATGCCTACTACTTAAAAAATCAGGATAAGTTGAAATTAATCGGAATTGATAGCGGTTACGGTTGCGTCCAGCCTAGTCCCAAAACAATTGCAGATGGTAGCTACCAACCCCTCTCGCGTCCAGTATTTATCTACGTCAAAAAAGCAGCGGCGGCGCGTCCAGAAGTTCATGCTTTGACTAACTTCTATCTCAATCCCGATAATGCCAATTTAGTCTTGCAAGTGGGTGATGTGCCGCTACCTAGTATTACGCTCAGAGCCGCAGCTAGCCGTTTTAATCGAGGAATGACGGGGACGAATTTTGGTGGTAGAGGTGCGGTAATTGGTGTAGCCCAAGAGGGTTTGTAATTGAGTGATGAGATTTGCATCTTCACAGTTGTCGCTCCCATAGAAGCATTTAGCCCGTATT
This sequence comes from Chroococcidiopsis cubana SAG 39.79, assembly GCF_003991895.1. Classification (NCBI taxonomy): domain Bacteria; kingdom Bacillati; phylum Cyanobacteriota; class Cyanophyceae; order Chroococcidiopsidales; family Chroococcidiopsidaceae; genus Chroococcidiopsis; species Chroococcidiopsis cubana. The sequence continues at coordinate 15,457 of NZ_RSCK01000118.1, read as the reverse complement.
TTAGTCAATGCGAACGCGCCTACAATCGACATCTAGTAGAGCATCAGGAGTCGTTCTATTTGCACTGAAGGAATTAATTAAGTAGAAGGTTTCGTAGGGTCGAGCGTTTCCTGGCTAGACGGCGCTCTAAAAATACTGTGACTTCAGACGGATGACAAAGAATTTGAGGAACATCGTTCACGATTAGCAACCACCTATCTCCAACTAATTGCAATCTCCATCCTTCCCCAGCTTGTTGGGGAAGGATCTGCCATTTACTTGGAATACTTAAGTCGCAAATAAACCCCCAAGCTTGAGCTTGACTTACTATACTATCATTCATAATTGCGATTTGAGTGTGGAATTACTTTTGACTCAAGTTCAAAAGACAGCAACCTCAGCTAAAGAAGTATTTGTTCGTCAGACTCACTCGGTCTGACGAACATCTAACCCTGACGATCGGTGTCACCAACATTGTCCTTCGCAGTCAAGGACAATTGTAACTATCTATACAGTGAATTTCTGACCAATGGCGTGAATGGTTATGACTTCCAGATCGGAATGAATCGTAGTGCAAGAGTGTAGAAGGAGTGCGATCGCTTTTCTGGGAAAAAATGTTACCTGACAAACTTATTAACTTAGACCGCTCTCCCTAGTTAGCTTACACTCTTTTGTACTGATAGAAATCTTGACCCACAAAGGGACGAGCTTCCCAAACTCACCCAGCACTTAAATTGGCTATTGTTATCTGGTTCTCTAGAGGCTCTTCTTTGCCAGTCGCATTCGATGACTCTGGAGTAGGTACATCAACATTTTCATCATCATCAACCGAGTCATTCAAGTCGTTGAGAGCTGCTCCAGAAGCTTCGGCGTTCGGGTTGGGGCTAATTAAACTTGGGTCAGAAGTTTCATGCACCGATAAATGAACTGGCGATTGATTATCTGGTATTTGAGTCATTGTAACAAGAGCACTAAACTAGCACAAAATCACTATTTACTTAGTTAAGACGAATACTCTTACCTGTTTCCTCTAGCAACAGATATAGGCTTAAAGTCATAGCTGTTTGCTTATGATTCAATGCCAAATTTTTCTTCTCCTTACCCAATCGAACCCCCGTCTTTTTGCCCGCCGTAAAACTCGGCTCCTTTTCAGACAGGGTTTTACGGCGGCTCCGCTCAAACTCTAAAATCTTACTTGCGCAGAGCGAAAGCTACCTTTTGAGATGCATCCAGACCCCAGACAGTTGCTGGATGACCGACACAGCGTTGACTAATAGCCCAGAGATAAGCATTAGGATGATTTGACTCCAACCACCGAAACACGCATTTTTGCTGCTCTTCGGTCAACTGTTTTGGCACTTGCGGCAAGCAATTAGCGACGAGTGCAATCTGACGAAGCGCTTCACTGACACTAGATCGATCCCTAGCAGCACACCATTGCTCAACTAGCGAATAAATTTGCTTGTCTGTTGCATCCACGAGCGAAATTCCTCTTTACAAGCATTTAGTCGCCACGCTCAGTCACCACCAATCAATAGCTGATTGCCATGAATGGGGATAATTAGAACTTTGTATACACGTTGACAAACTAATCCAATCTTCTCCTCTTCCAGAAGTCAGATTTGGAACTTGTCTGCTGGCACGAGTAGGGGTCGTGAGACAGAAGCTGTTACTAGGGGCAAGGTAACTAGAAAAAGTGCCGATCTTCTATTAGAATCGGCACTTTACCCCAGTTGAGTTACTCCAACTCGTGCTGACAAACCTTGCTGAACAAGCTTCTTCAGCACGAGCTGACTCGCACATAGCTCGGTTTTCTCTGCGCTAAAACTACGATTAAGGGTGCTGATGTTTTCTGCAAAACATCGGCACTGATGACTATTCTGATAGGATTTGAGAAAAATTCAACTTGTATTGAACAACAATTATTTTTGCAGTTCGCGTCAATTGTACGTGGACGCGAACACCGCTTGGGATGACAGATTGAACATTTGTTCTAGTTAGTGGTAAGCCCAAAAATAATTGATGCCAAATCACCATGTATAAGCGTGAGGAGCAGAGAGTTGTGACAAATTTCAGCAAATGGAAACTACTAGGTGCAGTACTGATTGGTACATTAGTAACTCCGCAGATTGTCTCCCTTGCTTGGGCTAAACCAGCATTTGCACAATCGTCTCCCAAGCCAACTGGCAATGGCGCGATCTTCTTTCATCCCGACGGCACTTCGGCTAGCCACTGGGATGCGACTCGTATTCTTCATTACGGTCCAGATGGAGAACTCAACTGGGATCGCCTGCCTTTTATTTCGCCCTATCGCGGTCATCTGTCAGACCAGTTAACTGGAACCTCCAATGCTGGTGCTGTAACTCATGCAACTGGTACTCGTGCCTACTCAGCCTCGTTTGGACTAGATCCTGAAGGCAATGAGTATGTCTCGGCTAACGGCACGACCAACACGATTATGGAAGAAGCTGTCAAAGCTGGTCTTGGTACTGCACTCGTCCAATCCGGTTCTTTGATTGAACCAGGCACGGCTGCCTTTGTGTCAGAAGCAAGAAGGCGGCAAGATTACGAAGAGATCGCTTTGGAGGTAGTTGAATCTGGTGTAGATATTATGCTGGGCGCAGGGGAAGAGTGGCTCTTGCCTAAGGGCATTCAAGGACGCTTCGGTATGGGCGCACGCACCGATGGACGTAACTTGATTGAGGAGTTAACAGCAGCAGGTTATAGGATTGTTTATACTCGCGACGAGCTGCTGAAGCTGCCCAAAGATGTCAAGAAAGTCTTTGGAGTCTTCAATGTGGAAGACACTTTTTACGACCAGCCAGAAGAAAAGTTGCGGGCGCAAGGGTTGCCTAATTACATTCCCAGCGCCCCAACAATTGCCGAGATGACTGAATTTGCACTCAGCCGCGTCTCGCGCGACAAACAAGGTTTTCTAGTGGTAATCGAGGAAGAAGGTACTGATAACTTTTGTAACAACCTCAACGCCTCTGGCTGCCTTGAAGCCTTCAAACGTGCCGACGATGCAGCAGGGACTATCCTCAATTTCATTGAGAAAAACCCTAAAACCTTTATGGTGACTGCAAGCGATAGTAACGCAGGTGGTATGGAGATACTTGATGTCGAATCGGCTGAAGAACCGCTGCCAGCCAATGATGAAACCAGTGGTTCCCCAATTGATGGTATAGATGGAACCGGAACTAAACCCTTCATATCTGCTCCCGATCTCAATGGTAATTCCTTCCCCTTTGCGATCGCTTGGGCATCCAGTGATGATGTGGGTAGCGGTGTCATTGCTCGTGCTGCAGGACTGAATGCAGAAAAACTAATGCCTACGACAGGCATTAGCAATACTGATATTTACCGTATGCTTTACTTCACTCTTTTTGGTGAGAGAATCCCGCGCGACAGAGAGACAAACACCCGTACAGGCAGATGAGCTAAGTCAATAAATTTGGCTGTGATCGCTATGCTGCTCAAAGGTTTCAGTTACTAGACCTGGGAGTAGATCTTCAACAAGAGTAGCGATGGCGCTACTCTTGTTGACTCAAGATATTATTTTGACTTGTGAGCTAGTAATTCCAAAAATTCAACTTGTGTCGGTGATTCTTCTAATGCCGCGTTCTGTGGCATCTGAGTCAGGATGCTACTCTTGACTCCTGACGTACAAATAGGACTTACATAACACACTCCTTGAGTGCAGAACGCTACTACACTACCGTTGAGCGCTTCAAAAACAATACCACTTCCTGATTCTCGCTTCGTGACAGACATCTTAGAAACCTTCTATATCAACAACAGCTATAAGGCTGACGCAGCTAGTACACTAGCGCCTCGTTAAGTTAGGATGCCCAACTGAACCCGTTAGTTCCGCATAGTTAAGCTTCCCTGGTTTGAAGACGCAGGGAAGCTTAAACGGATTGCGATCGCCCTCAAGATATTGCTCAGCTCGCCTCTTGCTCCAGCACAGATTCGTTGAGCCTAAGAGATAGACTTCCGGCGATCGCCTGTAACACGGAGGTAAGCGATCGCGAGTCCATATTCTCAACCATTTCTTCTAGCGTCTGCGATCGCGCTGTTACAGCTGTTCCCAGTAGAGTTTCAAAAAAATACTGCCTATCACCTTCTGGCATAGCCACCAGCAAGGTATTTAAATTATCCGTCGTCATTGAGACGTGACCTGGAGAAGCGGAGGCAATAGGGGGAGGAATTATCGATTCTCCATCCGATTAGCGATCGCTCTTACAATTCCTGCTATCCGCTTTCTGTTTGTAGGGGTCAATGGACAAACAGCGTTAACGTACGTTTGAGAATTACTAATCGTCACCTGGATGCTTCCATCCGACAGCAACCGTTTGATCAATTGAGCCTTCTTTTCAACCGATAAGCGATCGCACTGCCTAAAAAGCTTGCTTTCTTCAATATTGTTCTTTTGCCTGTTTTTCTCAATAAAGTTCTTTTGCTCTGTCACAGTGTTTTTCTTCGGCAGTCGTAAAGTAGCCATTTATCATACTGCCTCTGGAACTTGCTCTGATTCGGTAAATACACGGGAATCGCCGCTTTCAATCCAGTCAGCCACCAGGTTCAAAACTTCAGCTTTTTCCCGGGAAGAAGCAGCAAGAAATTGCGATCGCAAACTCGCTTTCGGTTTTACTCCGATTATCTGCGATAAATACCACTCACTAGCTTCATCTGGGACATGCGCCAACAAAGCAAGCAGTTTTGCCGAGCCTAAATCGACCTTTCCATTGCGAAAGCGGGAAACCATCATCTCAGACACACCTGCTGTTTCCGCTAGCTCCTTCGCGTTTATGCCAAACCGAACTAGCATTTCGCCAAATAGCTTTTGGTGTACCTCAATTTCCTGCTTCACAAAACTTTGCATAAACCCCCTAGTTGCCGGATATGATTACTGCTATTGTTATAGGGCAACCCAAAAAGCTGATTGGCTGGATGTTCCGATCGTATCAGGAAATATTTGAAATGGGTTGAGGCTACTTAAAAAATTCACCCCGTTCCAGTGTCACGGACGCGGGGCTTCATCAACTAAAAAAGACTATGGGAATAATACCACGGTTAAAACAATTTTCAAAGGACTGCACTAATTTAGCCGCCTTCGGCTGCAAACCTATCAGCCAAAAGGCAGAGATGGGGGTGGAGTAATGCAACCAGAACGGAAAATTAAGACTCCCTTGCACCTTCGCCTTACTACCAATGATTGGGTAGAGTGCTTTAAACAACTAACTAGAGCAGAACTAGGAGTTTTTTACTACATCCGCACTCTCGATCCCTATGGAGATCGCGATCTAGAAATTGATTGCTCAAAGGTTGGCGAACTACTAGGCATTCATCGTACCAGCGTTTCTAGGGCGCTGGAAGAACTGAAGAACAAAGGGCTAATCGATCTGGAAATTGAGAAAGCCAGAGTGCGGCAGAGAATCAACAACCGCAAGCTCACTTTATTAAGCGACCAAGAAAATGGGAGCAATCACGAGCTAGAAGAAGAAAATGGAAGTTGTGCGCCCACGCACAGCTCGTGCGCTGATGCACAACAGTGTGCGCCCACACACAAACAAGTGCGCCCACGCACAGACAAGTGCGCTGATGCACAACAGTGTGCGCCCACGCACAAATCAGAGGCTACAACTCAACCACAGCAAGAGTTACAGAACTCTTCATACTCTCATACTTACTCAGACTTTATTCAGACTCTCTCAGACAGCGAGAGAGAGAATTTTGAAAAGTTTGTTAGAGATGAATGGAAGAAGCTGACAGCCAGGAATGGAGAATCAGGAGAGGAGATCGTCAGCCTAGAACGCTTCCTTGCCCGTGAGGAAGATCTCAAGAATTGGCATCAAAGATTTTTAAGTTCCGCCGCTGGCAAAGAAGCCAAGAAGAAGGCGATCGCGACTAGCCACGACTGGCGAAATGACCTGCGCTTTAGTGAATGGATTTGGGAAGCCTTCAATCGCGGCTACGAGTGGGTACACGAAAACGAAGCGGAGCGAGAGCAGCGTAAAGCCTTTTACGACTGGGCGATGGCAACTAATGCATTCGAGGGGGTGTGTCTATGAATCTTCCCCAACTGCCCCGCGAACCCATCCGCCCCGAACTGGAAAACCCAACAGACAAGGAAATATGGGTTCCCAAATGGAGATGCTTTTGCTGTCGAGATACTGGGCTGGTAGGACTAAATCTAGTGCGCTTGGCGATCCCAAACTACGACCAATGCCGTGATAAACCTGTGGCTTGCCAAAACCCAAGATGCTATGCGGGTTCGGACTATAGGGGCGACCCCAACTATGACCAGCGTTTCACGGTGGGAATTTGCACGGAACTAGACAAAAGAAGCCGAGAAGACTGGCAGCGCACGGCAGAGAGTCATTTCAAAACAATTCAAAATCGTGTTGTGGACGCTTCGAGAGGAGTGAATCTCAGAAAGCGCGATGGTCGCGAAGCGAACCGCCTTCGGCATCGCACTTCAGATGAGGAAATCGTTGCTAACAAACGACATGAATTAGCTTGCAGTGCAGACCCAGAAAAATTAGAGGAGGCAGACTTATCTCTTGATGAGTGCGAGGAGAAGGCGTATGACGAGTTCTAGGGAAAAAGCTAATCCATCACCTATTACCCGTTACCCATTACCTATTACCTTGACTCCCGACTCCCGAACGCCAGTTCGCAAGAGCGGGAGAACCCCCGCAAGCGACTGGCTCCTCCCAACTCCCCAAGTAGGGGATCGCATTCGGATTAACGATCTGCATTTTGTCTGTGCTGGAATGGAGTTTGAGATAGACGGGGTAGATCTTGATTGGGTACGCACGACAGACAACAGCCTATTTCACCGCGATTATTTTGACGTAATTGAATGCTCCTTACCCAACTCGATCTTTGTTCGGGAGTCGGTGCAGGCTTTCCCGCCGCTGGCATCGTCACCGGAGGATTTAACCTCGTCGGACTGTGCGACCTCATCGCCGACCGAGAGCATGGATATATCAGAGATATCCTGCTGTCCCGCTTCCCCTGCATCCCCATCTTCCACGATGTCAAGGAGCGAAGTCACTGGAGATCGTGGAGGGGACAATTGCCAAGTCTCATCTCGGCTTCACCCCCATGTCCGCCATTCTCCCTTGAAGGAAAAAGATTGGGAGCAGACGACCCAAGGGATTGCATTCCAGCAGTCGTGGATGCGATCGCCATCCTCCAACCAAAGTTTGCCGTCATCGAAAACGTCCCAGGTTTGCTCACCTGCTCAATTAGACCAGGGCAACCACCAGGTTCATATTTCAGACACTTGCTCCGAACCCTTGACACCATCGGGTACGATGCGGAATGGGTTTGTGTTTCCAGCGCCTACTTTGAAACGCCCTGGATTGGCGAAAGGCTATTGTTGGTTGCCACGTCCAGGAGCGTTGTCCAACAATTTAAGCAAGAGCCGTCCCCCTGGGACGAGCAAGTTCGAGGGCAAGTGCAAGCAGTTAGGATTGCTGGGGAGGAATCAAGTAGCCAATCCCGAATTTTTAGAGGCGGTTTTCGGATTGCCGATTGGGTGGACAGACCCATCGGAGTTAAGAGCGGCGACTCAGTTGTTAGGCAACGCCGATCTGCACTTGGGAACTGCCTCGATCCAAGACTGGCAGCGATCGCACTCCGGCGCGTCCTCTACCTCAATAGCCTCATCAAGTGACAGCGTTGCAGATATTTCAGATCTGGTGACAGACAACTCAACCCTAATTGTTAAGCGTGGAGAGCGGGCTGTGTCTACGAAACCTAATCGCGTCCGCGAACCCGACCCAGAACCATACGATGAATCGAGTTTAGTCAAAGCTGAATCGGTTCAAGTAGAAGTGTTGGAAGAACTGGATGAAGATGAGGAGCGCGATCGCCATCGTCTAGAGTTGCGAGTAGAAAGGGCATTCTACGAAGCGGGCGTAGCTCTGCGGGAATTGAGAGATAGGAGATTGTATCGTTCTACCCACAAGACTTTTGAAGATTATATCAGAGAGCGATTTGGTTACAGTCGGATTACTGCCCACTATAAAATCGCGGCGGCGGCTGTTGTCGATAATTTGTTAACCAATGGTGAACAAATTTTGCCTACCAATGAACGCCAGGTGCGCGACTTAATGAAATATACTCCAGAGTTACAATGCTCGATTTGGAGTCAAAGCGTAGAAGAAGCTGGGGGCAAGGTTCCTAGCGGTCGCATCGTCAAAGGGATTGTCGAGCAGCTCAAAGAAAAGCCTCTGGTGAATGCCAAAAACTACTGCCAGGTTGGTGATGTATTCACCTTAGTCAGGCTAGAAGGTAAAGAAAAGAAATATAACGGTTGTTGGGCGATCGCTATCGAGCCAAGAGACTTTACAGTAATTGTTAACGTACACGACACGACTCTTATTGTGAAGCCAGAAAACTTGAATAAAATTGATTCTCCCGAAGCCCATCGCCAACTACCTCAGATTTTGCAGCGGATAAGGAGAGTCAGAGAAGTACCAGGATTTCGCGATCGCGTAGCTTACACTATGCTGGAGCATATGGGCAAACAGACTTATCTCACGCCGTTGGAGGAGAAGATTTTACAGGTAATCGAGCGGGAATATGGAGTTGAGGATGTCGATCGAGAAGTAGGAAGTTGAAGCGTATCCTACGACTGATTTTGTAACCAAGCGGCAAGATCGTCTGCATTATTGAAGTCTAGTAATGCAACTCCCAATTCTTCAAGCTGGGGAGTGGTTAAATTTTGAACTTGAAGTTGCAAATCTAAAGTGAGTATACCAATTCATCTATCCAGTAAACGTAGGGTCTACAGTAAGGCTTCTTCTCGCTTTCCTTCTTGGAGAATTTCTTGATACATTGGTGCTTCTCTCATCATATCTGCGCTCAAAAACTGACTTAACTTTCCACAATGGGTTGTAAGGTACAGTCTTTTCCTGTTCGTTTGGATCGTTACGCGCGGCTAGCACGTAAACGGGTTCTGTGGCGCTCAGATTCCGCGGCTGATGGGGAACGCCTGGGGGAGTAAAAATGAAATCCCCAGCTTCGCACACTCGGCAGTGCTGGAGTCCCTGCCCGTAACAGACTTCGACCCGACCCTTGAGAAGATAAATTGCCGTTTCATGCTCTGGGTGAAAATGTGGCTCGGCAGTTCCACCAGGAGGAATAATCGCGAGATTCATCGAAATTCCCTTCGCCCCTGTTGTACTTGCGGAAATGCCAACAAAATGGGACAGCCGATCGCCAGCCAGCGTTGCCGCGTCGGGGCGCACGATCGCGATCTCGATTGGCTTTCGCTCGATGGGTTCGCGGGTATCAGGAGGATTGGCAGATGTATTTTCTATCATGAGGTACTCTTCCTTCGAGATGATTTGAGAGCGGTACAATTCAGTCTCCCAATTACGTGAGGAATGAGTTGAAAGAACAGCGATCGCCCTACTATATCGATCTCTACGATGAGTAAATAGTCATTATGCAAATTGGTTTTGCAGCCAAGCAGTTAGATCGGCAGCATTGTTAAAGTCCAGTAGGGCAACTCCCAATTCTTCAAGCTGAGCAGTAGTCAGATTTTGAATTTGAGTTTGCAACTGGGGCGCAACTTCGCCAATCCGTCTCATTAGTAAGCGCAGCGTGAGTAACAAAGCTTCTTCTCTCTTTCCTCGTTCCAGGATCTCTTGATAGACTACTGACTCTTTCATGATGTCCTCTCTCAAGAAATATTGTTTTGCAACCAAGTAGTCAAGTCAGAAATACCTCTAAAATCCAACAACGCTACTCCCAACTCCTCAAGCTGGGGAGTCGTTAGGTTCTGGAGTTGAGCTTGTATTTCTGGAGCAACAGTACCAATTCTCCGCGTCAGTTGGCGAACAATCAATGATAAGGCTTCCTCTCGCTTTCCTTGCTGTATGCCTTCACGGATAATTCCTTGATAGATTACTGATTCTTTCATAATGTCTTCTCTCAAGTATTGGCGAATAATGTTTTCTTCAAATCTCAAGCCTGCAAGTACTTCTACACAAGCAGAAATATCGCGCTTTTTCTCCCGCTCCTCAATCATATCCAATTGAGCTGCAACTCGCTCCAACAAAGTATTCGGGGAATCGGATTGAGCCAGTGTTGCCAAAGGTAACAACGCAGGATTTGCTAGTAAAGGAGTTGGGTCTTGCTCCCACAATCGTATAACTTCATAGCGATATCTAACACTATCAGTTATCAACTGGTCGGTGTATGCTGCTGCTGCGGTGGTACGTTTCAAAAAGATAACGAACTGATCGACTGGACGATTGTATTGTCGATAAAGTCTTACATAGTAATCCAACATCCGTAGAGGCAAGGGTGGAACTGAGATGGTTTCTACCTGAAACTCTAAATGCAAAATTCGTTCCTGGGGGCGCAACAAGGCAACGAAATCAGCGCGAATTGGTTCGACACTTAATTCAGTCTTGAGGATTTCAGCGTCAGTTGTGGTTTCACCTAAAACTCAATTGATAAAGCTTTCAGGATACTGTTCGGAAAGATATTTGCAAATATTATCAATAGACATTTAAACTCAAGATACAACTACTACTAAAGCTAAAGCTTTAGATAAAATTATCATATCAAAAAATCAAGGCTTTTATGAGTATTTTTGGTTCTTTAAATATCTTTAGTTAAGACGTTTTGCTACACTATTAAAAATAGAATTTATATATATTTACTCAGCTAAAAGTCAGATGGCAAAGTTAGAAGAATATCGCCAGCACGTTCAGCAACTACTGACAAAGTATAGTAGCTATAAACCTGCTTATGGAGATGTTGAAGTTGAGACAATTTTTGACACGAAGCAAGACCGCTATCTAATTGTTAGTGTTGGTTGGGAGAGTAAGCACCGAGTCTATGGCTGTTCCATACATATCGACATCAAAGATGAGAAGATCTGGATTCAACAGAATAGAACGGAAATAGATATCGCTAAAGAGTTGGCTGCTTTAGGAGTTTCAAAACAGGATATCGTGATTGGATTTCATTCTCCTACGATACGAAAGTTTACGGAGTTTGCTGTGGGTTAATGAGATTACCTGTTTGCTTCCAGGCATATATGGGTTTCTGATGTTTCAGATTTTTGCGCTCGTCTCATGACGATTCAGCTATTATTCTCCATAAACAGTCACAATAATTTTTCTTTGACGCGGTTTAATGTCACATTCTAGGTGAAAGATTTGTTGCCAGGTTCCTAACTCTAACTTACCGTTGTGTACTGGCACAGTTAGAGATGGACCAAGCCACGTTGCCTGTAAATGAGAATGTCCGTTGCCGTCATGCCACATCTGTTCGTGTCCGTATTCTCGGCTCGGTGGAATCAGCTGATTTAGGAGTTCGGGTAGGTCGCGTTGCAGTCCTGGCTCAAATTCAATCGTGCCGATGCTTGCCGTACTACCAATGTTGAAAATGTGAACTATTCCCGTTTTAATCCCAGAATTTTTCACAATTCGACTAACTTCATCGGTTAGATCGTGCATATCTCCATGACTTGTTGTGGAAATTTCGATTTGCGACTGATGAACCATAATTAATGATAATTCTCCACTTTCTAGTCATGTTACATAAAAGCTTCCTGTCTGTAACAACCAGGCGATTGCTTCCTTTGACTCAGGTAAAGCAGGGGTAATGGTACAGTTAGTCAAGTGCGATCGCAGCATCTCCAAATTAAAATTTCATGAAGTCCTTAGTAGACACTGATCTTTTTAGATTTCGGTGTAATCGCTGCCGATCTCTTCAATAAGAGCAAATAGGATACATAACATAACGCAACAAATTATGCGTTGAATAACGCACCCAAGGATTCAGCCAGATGCCCGTTAAGAAAACACTTGTAGCCAGTCAGCCACAGATCGGCAACCTGATTCGAGAGCTGCGGTTGGAAACAGAGTTGACGCAAGAGGAGTTTGCCGCAGAGCTAGGCGTTACTTGTTCTTCGGTGAATCGCTGGGAGAATCAGCGCGGCAAACCTTCAAAACTAGCTCTAAAGCTGATTGAAGAGATGCTGCAAACAATGGGCGATCACGGTCAGGAATTGTTGCAGAAGCATTCAGCAAGATAGTGTGACACACATCTGAGGGTCTCAAGTTTTCAATAAGAAAGTAGCTATTCGTGAAATATGAGGAAATTTATATTTGTCATACCTTCTCAACAGTTTGGGAAAAATCTAGAGCAAGAGATATCTAGTCTAAAGCAGCAGTTAGTTGAGCGCGTAACTGCAAAATATTTAGAGGCTATTTTGAACGAGATTCAAGAGAATTTGTTAGGGCAAATCGATGTAAATATTGAAAGACGAATAGCTCAAATTAATCAGCTATTAGAAACTACTCAGTCAAATTATAAGTACGAACTAGTATATGAACGTTCTGGAAGCTGCAAAGTTTTATTGGAATCCCTTCAGAAAGCCCAGCATCGGTTAATCTTAGTATGTCCGTGGATTGGTTGGGCAATTGATTCCAAGATGATTAATGAGTTTGAAAAATTACTGAAAAGCAACATTTCAATTAATATTGGTTGGAGACGTTTACAAGATATTAACGAGAGCAATCACCGCGATTTTAAGTCTGACTCCATTCGCCAAAAACTCTATTTGTCCTCAAATTTCTATGACGCTCTACCTAAACTAGAAGTTTTAGAACAGAAGTATCCCCAATATCTCAAACTAAAAATATTAGGAACTCATGCAAAATATTTAGTATGTGATGATTGTTTTGCTATGCTTGGAAGCCATAATTTTTTAACTTCTGAATCTGAAAAAAAAGAAGGTGAGTTAGGAATAAAAACTAATGATAGCCGGATTGTATCAGATTTAATTAAACTGTTCGATCGAGCAGATGATTTAGAATTAATTGCTCAAAATAATATGGTTGATGACATTCCTTTTTGAAATTGAATCTAGATGTTAGAATGAGGAGTATTTTTGCCAAGAGATAACAACCTTGTTTGCCCCAGCTAGCGGTTAGATAGCACTAGACATAGTTGGAAAGGCAAAGAGGTGCGATCGCTCGACCTTCGCATTCCTGTTACTACTCCTCTGTTTCATCCCCCAGACCAAGCCTTTCATGCCACTGGGCAATAGATTCATCGGGGTAACGTTGATGGTAGCGATCGCCCCCAACTTCAGGAATCTCTACCCAACTCGCTGCAAAGTCAAGCATGATGTGGGTGTGTTCTGGTGGTTTGGGTAAATCGGTGTCAATTTCTCCAGCTTCGGGATGCAACCCCTGCCGGGGACTACTTGAGCGGCGAGGAGTCGTAGCGTGCCAGCAGATCGGCTATATTTTGGTAGATGGCAATACAACCTGCTTGACGTAAGTTTTCTGCTGAAAAACCACCAGAAAGTACACCAATCGTGCGTAGATTCGCCTTACTTGCAGCTTCTGCGTCATAGGGTGTATCGCCCACAACAATCACACGATCGGGAGCAATACCACCTAATTTATCCAGCGTGACCAAGAAGACATCCGGCTCTGGCTTAGACGATTCCACCTCGGTGGTAGTGGTTGCAGCATCGACCAGTTCTTTAACATTCAGGAGCTGTATGTAGGTTGCCAGATCGTCCTTTGTCGCAGAGGAAGCTAGAGCAAGGCGCTTGCCATCTGCTTTGATTCGTAAAAATAGCTCACGCACTTGAGGAAAAGCTTTGATGCGGGGATGATATTCATGCTTGTAGAGTTCCCGACGGTAATCTCGCATACGTTCGCCTTTAGTAGGGCTTTGATCGTCATCTGATTTATTCAGTTCTTCAACTGAGAAGAAGACGGGCATTAACTTGTCACTGCCTTTACCAATTTGGGCGCGGATCTGCTCGTAAGGAATTTGATGACCAAAATGTTGGAAGGTTCTCTCCCATGACTGCGCGTGAAAGTCAACAGTATCAACCAGTGTTCCGTCGATGTCGAAAATTACAGCTTCGATCACAAATTGCTTGCCCTGATGTTAAGTGGTAAAACGTATAATGCACATTGCAGCAGAATTAGCAGTAGAAATGTTCTGCCAAAAGATAGGTAGAGTGGCGCTTTACGAGGTACGGTAAATGTATACAAGATACAACCGATCGTAAACCCACAAGCACGAGCCGCAATGACGGTAGAAACGGCGTTTGCTTTGGCTTTGATGTGGTTGTGGATCTTCAGGATTCTGAATTTTAGCGCGGTAAACGGTAATATTTTCCTCACCCTCTACCTTCAGAGTCGTGTTATCGCCAGCGAGATTAATGGCATAGCCATTAATCTCGCTGTCTTGCGGCAAATCGAGCAACAACAACGCATATAGGGATAGGGGTGGGGGCTGTTGACACTAAAGCGTACCGCTCCACAATGACAAGAACCGAGTAGTAACATGGCGCTGTCCTTGGCTAAACTTCTCGATTCAGAATAGGTTTTCTGGAATCAAGCGTGCGTGTCGTGAAGTTATAGATAACAATTCAATTTTAAATTTAAATCTCTATGTGTTACCTGGGGTGCAGTTTCAAATTGCACCCCAAATTATTTGCGATTGTTCTAATACTCTAGACTGCTGCAAGCGCACTTAATAGGAACGCTCAAAAAAACGACAACTTAAGACTACTCAGATAGCACTTTTATCAAATTATATAAAGCAGCAAAGGCATAATTGCACCAACATATTTAGGAGGGAAGTATGGCGGGAATGATGGTTGCAGGTAAATGGATAACCGATGAGAACGAGCAAAATCAAAGCGTTGATTTCCATGAGATCTCAACAACGTTTCGCGATCGCGTGACTAGAGACGGAAAGAGCGGGTTTAGGGTAGAAGCTCTACGCTATCACCTCTACGTTTCTTTGGCGTGTCCGTGGGCGCACCGCACCTTGATCATGCGCGAACTCAAAGGGTTGAACGATGCCATTTCAGTTTCTATCGTCGATCCGATTATGAGCGATAAAGGCTGGATGTTTAGTCAAGCGCCAGGAGCTATTCCTGACTGGGTGAATCACGCTCAATATTTGCAAGAGATTTACCTCAAAGCCGATCCCAAATACACGGGACGAGTCACTGTTCCCGTCTTGTGGGATAAGCAATCTCAAACCATCGTCAATAACGAATCTCGCGAGATCGTGCGGATGTTTGACGTGGAGTTTGCTTCATTGGCAACTCAGCAAGTAGATTTATATCCACACGACCTACAACAGCAGATCGATGAAACCATTGATGCAATCTATCTACCAATCAATGCTGGTGTTTATCGCGCTGGATTTGCGACATCACAAGCCGCCTACGAAGAAGCCGTGACCCAACTCTTCGAGAATTTAGATCGATGGGAAACTGTTCTAAGCAAGCAACGGTATTTATGTGGCGATCGCTTAACTGAAGCCGATATTTGCATGTTTCCAACGCTGTATCGCTTCGACTCGGTGTATTACAGTCACTTTAGGCGGTTTCTATCAAACAGAATACCAGTTGAGCTAAGATGCAATTATGCGCTCAACCTTGTAGGAGCAAAGCCTT
>NZ_RSCK01000117.1:0-16333 GCF_003991895.1 Chroococcidiopsis cubana SAG 39.79 | reverse complement strand
TGACCCACATCAACGTATTTGCCGCTCACAAAGCCAAGTCAGGCTATCTTTGGGCTTAGAAAGTTTTAAAGTCCCACTATTTGATTCATGAACGTGGAGCAGGCTAGAAGCCTGCTTTACAAATCATTTAGAACTGCTATAGCTTCTTATACCGCTTTGGATTTTACTAAATTGTAGGGTAGGCATTGCCCACCTACGTGCTTATGTTTCACTCACAAACCTCTGCTGCATTTGAATTGCTAGACATGCGATTTAACACATGAACCTTCAGGGGGAAGTTGAGTTTGTACAATGATTTCTCTATAACCTCTATATTTGAGAATTTGGCTTAGCAAATGCTCAACAGTTTGTTGAACGCGGTCGCTAGCAGTTTTTATTAACCAATTTTGACAAGCAGCTTCTTCAACTTTTCTAATAGCTTCACGCTGCGCCTGTGCCTGTAAATTAACTACGTCGGGACCCCATCCAAGAAAACCTCGATCGTAAGAATAAACGCTGGAGTGTTCCAAATCGAGCTTGCTGTCAAGAACTTTTAATGGAGGTAAAGTCACAGTAATTTCGTCTCCTTCAGCCTGCACGCTATCCGATTGAAACTCTCTGAGATCGACACCAACTCTAACATTACCGTGAGCAATATAAAGTAATTTACTCTCTGTATTCAAGAACCCCTTCTCACTCACAGGCACTACAGCGTCCATTTCAAACATAGCTGTGGTTAACTCACTTACGTCTCTAATTTGACGAACTATAAGTGAGCCAGGATCGACTGTGGTATCTAAATTATTCACTTGGTTTCCAAGTCTAAAATTCAACCACAATACAGTAATTAACAGAAATACAATAATTCCAAGTAATACTTTATTGACTAAATTTGATTCCCCGATGGAGCTGGATATCATACTTTCATCTCCTTAAGAATATATACTTTGTCGGATTGTCCAAACCTAGTATTCCCAAGCTAAGGAGACAAAGCACGTCACTACCTTGTTATTATACGGAAATTTCTATTGCTTTTTAAAAAGCACACCAAGAGCTAAAATATTGATATTCCATAAGGAAGTCTTTCTATTACCACAGCAGAACAAGCCCTGAGTTGTGTTATCACCTGTTAAAGATTGACATCATTATTCCTACCAATTTTTTTTGTTTGCTTTGACGATCGCACAACTGAAATATTCATCTTGGCAGGTGAAGAAACTGAAATTGTAATTGACCGTAATGGCATAAGGAGATTTCTTTAATGAAACCCGATTTTCAAACAATAACTAGAGCAGAGTTACGAGCTTATCTATTAGAACATCGAGACGATCGCGAAGCATTCTATGCTTACATGGATAAACTAGCAACGGAACCCGTGCTAGCCGTTCATTCTCCTCAGATACTACACCTTTAGATGAGACGATCGCCAAACTCATACAACAACGCAAAAACAATTAAGGTGTGTTGCGATCGAGATTTTTGGCTTTATAAAATGTTTCTAAACTATCGCGATCGCCCACAAATCTCCAGTGCCAAGGTTCGTAACTTACCCCCTGCGAGTTATTCTTAGGAAAAGACATTTCAAAGTGAAATCGCGCTGCATTTGCCTCTAACCATCTAAAGGCTTTCGTCTTCTCAAAATTAGTATTTAAATTTGTTGCTGGGGTATTTCCATCACCAATATCTACGGCGTAACCTGTATGATGCTCGCTGTAGCCTGGAGGGGCGCTGACTTCGGCACGTTTGGTTACAGATTGTCCCCGTTCTGCTTGAATACCAAAATAGATGTGCTGCTGATCTTGGGTAGAACGAAAACCGGAAATTGGTACTAAACTTATCCCTGAAGCCCTAGCTGCCCGTACCATCGCCTGAAACTCCTCGGCAGCAGCTTGACGCAACCTCATGGCACTTCCTGGTAGAATTGGCACGAGTTCTGTTTCGGGGGCTTCCTGATAAGGTAAATGTCCTAAAAGGTTGTCCGAGCGAGCGGGAGAAGGATTGACTGCTACTGGTGTTTGTGGTGTTGCAGGGGTAGTAGAAACAGTCGGACTAGGAGAAACAGTAGGTGTAGGCTGAGTGACTGTATTTGGTGACGGAGCATTAAAGTACCATAAACCAGTCCCTACCGCGATCGCGCCTACAGCCAGCAAACCACCAATGAAGTAAATCGGCTTGCCACTGGAAGCACGATTTGATGAAGTGACAGAATTAGAAGGGGTTGCATCCCGCAAAGCCTCTGGAATATCATCGGGCGATCGACGATTTGCAGAATTTGAATGTTTTTGTCGCTTTCTCGACAAGTCAGCGTTATCCACAACTCACTCCTTACAGTTCGCCCCGCCAACGTCAAGTTTACAATTGCCAATTGTAAACTTAAGACTGATTAACGGCTAAGTGTCAATTCGTTAAACTGCACTAGTCCATTATTCCCCATTCCCCACTAATTCTTTCAGAAGAATAATTTTCTTTTCGTAATGCAGCTTTTGATACTATACGCCCAATTAATTGGGTTGGTTTCGTTAGGCTTTTGCGCCAGCAGCAGAATACCTCAACTCTCTCCCCATACTTTGGGACAATTTCTGTTTTGGATTGGAGTCCCGATTAGTATTGTTGCCTTCTTGCGCCAAGCCGACTTGTCAGGTGCTATTTGGATTGCGCCGATATGCGCTTGGACAGCTATTTTACTCGGAGCAGGTTTAGCGTGGGGGTGGATTAAGCTAAAAGTCAAAAGTCAAAAGTTAAAAGTCAAAAAACAAGAGCAGGGGAATAGGGAAGCAACAATCAACAACCAACAACTACCAATTACCAACTACCCATTACCTACCCAAGGTAGTTTTCTGCTAGCTGCTATGGTAGGCAACACGGGTTATATTGGGTTTCCCGTGGCTTTGGCGGTGGTGGGAACGCAGTATTTTGGCTGGACGCTGTTTTACGATTTGTTGGGATCGACTTTGGGATCTTATGGTTTAGGTGTAGTGCTAGCGGCGCGATTTGGGAAGGGAGTTAGCGATCGCACTTCACTCATCCAGGCAATATTAATCAATCCTGCTTTGTGGAGTATGGGGTTTGGCTTGTTATTTCGTCAAGTTGCCTTACCTGCTGTCGCAGAATCAGTTTTATCCAGCTTGGGTTGGAGTGTGGTTGCTTTATCGTTGGTTCTCATCGGGATGCGCTTGCAACATCTCAAGTCTTGGCACAATCTACCCAAAGCCGCAGTTAGTTTAACAATTAAAATGCTGATCGTTCCTTTAGTTGTAGGTAGTGTCTTAACTCTATGTGGTTTTACAGGCGCGCCTCAACTAGCGATCGTTTTACAAATGGCTATGCCTCCCGCTTTTGCTACTCTCGTAATTGCGGAAGCTTACGATCTCGATCGCGATTTGGCTGTGACGGCTTTAGCACTCGGTTCTGCAAGTCTGTTGTTGACTTTGCCACTGTGGTTGTGGTTGTTTGGTGTTCGTTAGAACCGGGCTATTGCAAAAGTTTTATTTTGTATGTCGCGCAAAGGCGCAAAGGCGCAAAGAAAGACGCTAGTTTTGACTTTTAACTTTTGACTTTTGACTTTGTTCATCCAGCTCGGTAAGCTTTGGGTGTTATGCCTGTGAGTTGACGAAATTGTTTGCTTAAATGGCTGTGGCTGTTAAAGCCGGATTGTAGAGCGATTTCGACTACTGATAGGTTTGTTTGTTTCAACAATTGTTTTGCTCGTTCTATTCTCTGCTGAAGTAAGTATTGATGAGGAGAAATTCCCAGAGATTGCTTGAATAGGCGGCTGAAATGAAACTGACTCATACTAAGTATTTGAGCTAAATCTGCTAGTTTAATATCTCGATCTAGATGAGCGTTGATATATTCTGAAACTTGTAATAGCCTACGATCGCCTAATCCTCCCTCATAAAGTGCTACACGTGGTTGAGTTGTGGCATAGTCGCGAAGTAAATGCACTGTTAGCAGGTTTGCTAGAGATTCGATATAGAGGCGATTCACCCAAGCATCGTTTTGATGCAATGCCGATCGCAACATCATCGCTATCTGCTCGATTTGCGGGTTGCGTACCCGAAATTCCGGTATAATTTCGAGGCGATTAGGATCGATTTCGATCGCTTCTTTTGCTACCTGTTGTAAGAACTGGGGCGGGATTTGGATGTGTAAGTAGCAATCCTCGCCTTCCGAGCGATATGAAGAAGGGAGATGAGCGGGGGTGATGGAAATATCGCCTTTAGTATAGAGTCCTACATAACGGCGATCGCCCATAATTTGATGCAGGCGATTGGGTTTCGTCGCCAGACATACGGCGATCGCGTGTTCTGGCAAGGCGAAATGCTCTATTCCTCCAGGGGGTTGCTGAAATTCTTCAACAATAATTGATTCCCAACCTAAATTTTGACTCGATGCGATCGGTAATTTGGGATCGCGTGTTGGAGTGTGTAATGCTTTCGCCATCTGTGCTTTAGCCTTCTACAAAACTGACCGCAAGATTTTGATAGTCGCGCAAGATTCAAATAGATCGAAGCTTTGAGTTTCCTTATTCTGTAATTGTAACGGTAAAGTTACATACTGTAACGCCAAAATTAACTAACCGAATTTTATTTAAATGATAGGAGATTGAGATGCTGCTAAAAAAGTATGCAAACGGGGATAATTGTCAAGCAATCGATTTAGTAAAGTCGATCAAAAGTATTGCGATCGCCAATATTCTCAACCAGCGCGATCGCGCCTCAGTTGCTGGTTGGTTATTTCTAATTGGCTCGTTAATGTTTGTATTTGATGCCATATTAGAAGTTTCTAAAGGTGTCACTTTATCTGCTGTTTTGCATTTTTCAGCCAGCATTATATTCACGATTGGCTCAATTCTTTTTATGCCCGATCCTACTCAAAATTAATTTGACAAACTTTGATTCTACAACTTTTTCGTCTGCTCCCTGCTCCCTACTATACAGTCCTAGATATTTTGTCATGTCTTCTCATACCCTTCGCTTCAACATTCAGACTGAAATTAAGGAGTTTCTCAAACTTGCTATTCCTCTAGTCAGCGCCCAACTTGCCCAATCTGTCACGGGTTTTGCCGATACGGTCGTCATGGGTAGGTTGGGACAAGAAACTCTCGCAGCAGGCGGATTAGCCTCCATCACGTTTATGACGCTGTTAAATACCGCAACTAGCATGGTGGTAGGAGTTAGCCCGCTTGTAGCAGCAGCGTATGGTGCAGGAGATAAATCGCGAGTCACGCAGATAACGCGCCAGGGGTTATGGATATCGGTGGTTCTGGCAATTGCTCTGATGCCGATTGTCGGACGTTTGGACGCGCTGATGCTTCAGCTCGGACAAACTTCTAGAACTGCTGCTTTAGCCAATGAATATTTAGATGTTGCACTTTGGGGAATATTTCCAGCTTTGGGGTTTACCGTACTCAGAAGTTTAGTAGCTGGCGTATCGCAAGCACGTCCGGTTATGGTTATTGCGATCGCTTGGACGCTGTTTGATATCGCAGGTAATTATCTCTTAGGTTTGGGTATGTTTGGTTTTCCGCACCTGGGACTGGTGGGTTTGGCATTGACAAGCGCTCTCAGTTTTTGGGGTAGATTTTTGTCTTTAGCCGTCTACATACTCTGGCACAAGCAACTAAGAATTTACGGTATTTTTCAGGCATTACATCAAATTAAACCGCGCATTATTTGGGAACTCCTGTGGCTGGGCGCGCCGATTGGGATAGCGACAGCTATAGAATATGGGCTGTTTAATATTGTCACGTTCCTGATGGGGATGTTAGGAACTGAGATTTTGGCAGCACACCAAATCGTTTTACAAACTACGGTGGTTTTTTATATGATTCCCTTGGGAATGTCATACGCGACAACAGTGCGAGTCGGTCAATGGCTGGGACAGCAAAACTTAAAAGCAGCTAAACGAGCCGGATACGTCAGTATGGTTTTAGGTGCTAGCTCGATGACACTCATGGCGATCGCGGTGTTAATTTTTCCTCAACAAATAATAGGATTATTTATCGATCTTCGCGACCCAGCAAATGCAAACGTTTTATCAATTGCTGTCCCTATGCTGTTCGTAGCAGCTTTAGGAGAAATTGTCGATGGAGTGCAAAGAACTGCCAATGGCGTACTGCAAGGACTGCAAGATACTCGCGTCCCCATGTTACTAGGCTTTTTAGCTTATTGGGGAGCTGGTTTGACCAGTGGTTATCTACTAGGTTTCCAATTTGGTTTGGGTGGTGTAGGGTTGTGGATCGGACAGTCAATTGGACTGGCGATCGCATCTATTGCATTTATCTGGCGATTTCGCCAACTATCTTCCCGCAAGCAATTACAATATTCTCTTTGTTCCTGTCCTCCAAATTCTTAATCGTGTAGAGACGTTACATGTAACGTCTCTACATCTGTTAATAAAGGGTAATAAATCGAATTTTTGCCGAATCTCTAATAAAGAAGTATCCAACCAAGGTTCATAGTTAAGAAATGGATAATATTTCCGAGTTCCACGAGTCTTAAACCACATCATAATTAATTCTGCTAAAAGTTGCGACTAGCGATCGTCATATTCTAATCGCTTGCCTAAACTTACAACATCATCTATCGCATAACCTAAATGTTGATAAAATTCGATTACTGTAATATTTGTAGACCTGATCTGCAAACTAATTTTGGGACAACCCGCTTCACGCAATAGCCGTTCTGCCTCTACCATCATTGCTTGTCCGAATCCTTGCCTTTGATATTCAGGCGCAACGGCAAGGTAATTAATCCAGCCTCGGTGTCCTTCATATCCTGCCATCACAGTTGCGATTAGTTCTTGTTCGATACCCACAAGGAATAGATGAGGTTGAACGCAAAGCTTACGGTAAATGTCTTTTTTGGGATCGTTCCACGGACGAGTCAAGCCGCATCGCTGCCATAAAGCAATAACAGCGGACTCATCAGCCAGTTCAAAAGAGCGGATCTTCATATTGCGTTCCCATGTAGATGCAAGCCGTGCGAGATAACTGTACGGGCGCACAGCTGTGCGCCCCTACGAGACTCCCGCTTCCTGATGCAATGCAGCTAATTCTGCAATATTCATCTTTTCATAAGGCTCAAACGGTTGGTGAATCCAGGGACTATCGGGTAAGTAATCGACATAATAATCTGGGACAAACGCAGAACAGCCTTTGTACCACAAAACAGCAGTGCGAATTTCTTCAACTTCCGTACCAAATTGCTCTTGCAACCAGGGAACAGTCTGCTGTAGCGTCACGCCAGAGTCTACCAAATCGTCAACCAAGAGGATGCGAGAACCTAATTTATCTGTTGTCATGGTTAAGTAACGGGAGACAACTAGACTACCTCTTTCTTGCTTACCTGCACCCACATAAGATGAAGTTGCTAAAATTGCTAGCGGTTGTTCGTAAATGCGGGAAAGAATGTCGCCTACCCGCAAACCTCCCCGTGCGAGACAGACAATTTGATTGAAGTGCCACTGCGACTGATAAACCTGGACTGCCAACTTCTCAATTGTGCGGTGGTAGTCCGACCAAGAAACATAAAGATCTGACATAAGGGGTACAATTTAGCGCTAATACTAGATGGCAGAGTCATTTATTCTAAACTTTTACCATCTTGTTTATGCATAATTCCTCCCCTAATGGTGATTCTGAAGCAACATCTTTCAGTGACAAGTTAGACTTAAAAACCAAACTTGCCTATGGTGCAGGGGATTTGGGACCAGCAATTGCTGCTGGGATTGGTGGATTTTTTCTGCTGGTTTTTTTTACAAATGTAGCTGGCATTCCCGCCGGGTTAGCTGGCAGCATTTTGCTGATTGGCAAAATCTGGGATGCAGTTAATGACCCAATTGTAGGAGTGCTGACCGATAAAACTAAATCTCGCCGTTGGGGTCGGCGTTTACCTTGGTTATTTTATGGAGCCATTCCCTTTGGGATTTTTTTCTTTTTACAGTGGATTGTACCGCGCTTTAGTACCGAGCCTACCAGCCAAATGTGTAGCTTGTTTTGGTATTACGTCGTCATTGGGGTAGTGTCTCAAGTTTTTTATACTGTGGTCAATTTGCCTTATACGGCAATGACTCCAGAACTAACTCAAGATTACGACGAGCGGACAAGTCTGAATAGTTTTCGCTTTATTTTTTCCATTGGTGGCAGTATTTTTTCGCTAATTTTGGCACAAATTGTCTTTTCGACAATTAGCGATCGCCAGCAACAATTCTTTATTTTAGCAGCTATTTGCGCGGTAGTTGCCACTTTATCACTTTACTGGTGCGTTTACGGCACGCGCGATCGCATTTTGGCATTTGAAGCCAGACGCACGGCAGTTGAAGAACCGCCAGCTCTACCAATTAAAGAACAATTCAAAATTGTTTTTACCAACAAACCGTTCTTATACGTTATTGGAATTTACCTTTTTTCTTGGTTAGCTGTACAAGTTACAGCTAGTATTATTCCTTACTTTGTTGTCAACTGCTTGCAACTAAGAGAAGCACAAGTTCCTACAGTTCTCATTGCTGTACAAGGAACTGCAATTTTCATGTTAATACTGTGGAGCCATCTAAGTAAAAGAATTGGCAAAAAAACTGTTTATTTTATGGGAACAATTTTATGGATATTGGCAGCGATCGGATTATTTTTCATCCAACCTGGACAATTGGGTTTAATGTTTGCTTTAGCAGTCATAACAGGCATGGGAGTATCTACAGCTTATCTAATTCCCTGGTCGATGATGCCGGATGTAATTGAATTAGATGAGTTGAATACCGGACAGCGCCGCGAAGGAATTTTTTACGGTTTTATGGTGTTGTTGCAAAAATTCGGATTAGCTTTCGGTTTATTTTTAGTTGGAAATGCCTTGCAAGCATCTGGGTTTAGGGAAGCTGCGGCGGGACAAGAACTACCAACACAACCAGAATCAGCATTATTTGCCATTCGTCTTGCTGCTAGCGTTCTACCTGTAATTTTCCTGATTGGCGGTTTAGTTTTAGCGTATTTCTATCCCATCACTCGTGAGATTCATGCTGAAATTTTGTTGAAATTGAAAGAGCGGAAGCAAGGTAATGGGTAATGGGTAATGGGTTTCAGTCTACATATCTACTCCCACTCGATAAAATTAAACTAGAGATACCAACGTAGATAGTGCTATGGAAACTCTCACGAAACAAAAATGTACTGCTTGCAACAAGGATGCACCACGAGTCACCCCAGAGGAAGAGGCACAACTCAAACCGCAAATTCCCGATTGGCAGATTGTGGAAGTAGAAGGGATACCACATTTAACCCGGACTTATAAATTTCCTGATTTTCAAACTGCTTTGAATTTTACGAATCGCGTGGGTGAAATTGCTGAAGCGGAAGGACATCACCCCGCATTGCTAACCGAATGGGGTAAAGTCAAAGTCAGTTGGTGGACTCATGCCATTTCTGGTTTGCACAAAAACGACTTTATTATGGCAGCTAAAACTGACGAGATTGCGGCTCAATTTACCTGATGCCGATAAAATTTAATTGCGATCGCGCATAGAAGAGGGCGGGTTTATTGAGATTGTAATGGACAAGTAGAGATGTTTGGTGAACCCGCCCCTACATTTACGCATGATTTTGACATACAAAAACCCCGATCGCGATCGGGGTTTTTGCAAACGGGTTGATTATTAATTTTGCGGATCTTGTTGCCCCCCTTTTTAAGGGGGGTTGGGGGGATCTAAACTAGGGCAACCATTCGAGGACGGCTTCTTCCTTAGTATTGGTATTGCGCGAAGGGGTTTCGCGGTTGAACTTCATGTGAATCGAACGAGTTTGTTCGCCATCAGCTGCAACAGCCATAATTGGGTAGTCAATTAACCCATCTTGGAATGACATCTGGAAGCGGAATGTCCCATCTGGATTGAGTTTAATCGGACGACCACCGATAGTTACTGTTGCATCTGGTTCGGTTGCCCCGTAGACAATTAACTCAGCATCGGCAACTAACCAGAACTGACGCGGACGCATGGGAACGGCAGAAGCGGAGAAGCCTACGCCGGACATACCTACGCCAGACATGGTTAAACCAGATACGGTAGGTACTGCCCACATTCCTACGCCAGAGGGGAAGACATAAGAACTGATCGCTTGTTCTGGAACTTGCTGCATGGAACCGAACAGAGAACCCGCAACTCGCTGCGCTTCTGCACCTTGAGCCATGCCGAAAATTTCATCGTAGATTGGATTGCCAGTAGCGGCTGCACCACCAGCTGCCATTGACATACGCTTAGCAGGGGGAACCAGTTCAAATACAGTCTTACCGTGCAGATCTTCTTCCATGCTGACGGTAACGAAGTGGTCTTCAATCCAGTCGCTAGGATAGACGGGGGGAACGTGGACGGTAGCAGAACGAGCTAGAACTAGAAAACGACCGTCAACGCAACGATAACCGATATCTACTGCGTAATCGCGATCGCTTACTGGGATCGGTAAATACCATTCCCGCGCTAGTTCGTCGCAAGGGTATTCTTGAATGCTGTGGGGGCTTTGAAATTCGATATTAATATCTGTCACGTCGTAGAGGCGCAACGCCAACTGTTGTCCGCCTTGGCGACGCAGTTCTTCTTTGTGGTCGTTGGGAATATCCCAGTACGTATACGACCATTGCGGATCGCGGGGCATCAGCACAATTCGGCTTTCGCCGTAGCCTCCAGGTAAATCCGCCAAACCCTCATCCACGTCAGCTAAGGAACCACCAGTCCGGTCTTCTTGTCCCAGTTCAAATTTAGCTGCTTCCACTGTTTCTTGTGCCTCCAGATTACGCGGTTGAGTGCTAGAGAGTTTAGTACGCTCGGCTTGTTGTATTGCTGCCAATAGTTGCGACTTACGCATTCGACTGTAGCGGGAGATGCTATATTCACTAGCAACCCGACGCAACTGCCGCAGTGTCATGTCGTCTAGAGGTGGGCGTTCTTTCGCCATAGATTTGACCTCCGATATGAAGTACGAATTCGGAATTCGGAATTCGGAATTCAGAATTAGTGAAAGAGAAGCTCTCTTCTCCCTTTTCCCCGATCGCCATCTTTGCCTTGCGGCAGACAGTATTTTTTTGGGATCGCGGAGATCGCTTTGTTTACTATTTGTAGCAAAAAAACTCTTAGCAAGATCGTTGTTAAAAGACCGATTTCCATCGATCCCACGCAGGTATCGGTTTTTGGGGATCGTTATGTCATGAATCCATGACATAATATTGAAAGCGATCGCGTACTCCTTCAGTTATGTCAAATTTTAATGACATTACATGGCGATCGCCTTCATGTAATCGGGCAGACAGCCATAAAGATTTTTATGAGTAGGGGCGCACAGCCGTGCGCCCTACAAACGTCACATACGCGATCGAGTCCCAATACTTCCTGGTTAAGACAAGATCCCCCCTAACCCCCCTTAAAAAGGGGGGGATTTTTGCCCCTTTTTAAGGGG
Organism: Chroococcidiopsis cubana SAG 39.79; assembly: GCF_003991895.1. Lineage (NCBI taxonomy): Bacteria > Bacillati > Cyanobacteriota > Cyanophyceae > Chroococcidiopsidales > Chroococcidiopsidaceae > Chroococcidiopsis > Chroococcidiopsis cubana. Next base: position 4,914 of record NZ_RSCK01000117.1, on the reverse strand, counting down.
GTTGGGGGATCTTCAAGATCTTTGCAGTGCTAACCGAGAAGTATTGGATCGAATCCCTAATTCCCAAAGACGTACAACCACAAAGGCAGGACGAGAAGATAGAGAATAGTAGAAAGAATAATACTGCTGGCGATCGTCGTCCGGTCGAGTTCGTACTCTTCAGCAAAAATCAGTCCGGCAAAAGCAGTTGGAACGCCAGACATCAACACCATTGCCAAACGGCGATCGCCCGATAACCCCAATACAAAAGTAGTTGCTACACCCACCAATCCGGGGATAACGATGACTCGCAATACAGCCGGAATTATCCCTTGTTGAAAGCTTTTCCATCCAGGTAGTTGAGACAACCGCATCCCAATTAGTAGAAAAGCGCAGGCGATAACAACATCAATCGATCCCTGCAAGCCTGACTCAATTACAGGTGGGAGTGCCACATCTTGAGTAAAATAACCGATCGCAAAAGCCCAAAGAATCGGTACGGTTAAAACATCTCGAAGATGAATCCACCAGTGATGGGATTGTTCGGAACGACCGAAATAACTAGCAATGAGTACTCCAAACCCGTAAGCACCAACTATGTTATGAGTGATGCTGAAAAATACGATCCAGCTCAAGTACTCTGGATCGATAAAGGTAGGGACGATACTCAATCCTACAAAACCCGTATTTCCTAGCGCCGCAGCTAGGATAAAACTGCCTTGGTAAGATGGCTTGTCCCACGGCTGAGCTAAAAAGCCTGAGATATTGGCATTGGTCGATCGCGCGGCAAACTGCTGCAAGCCCACTAAACATAAATAAGCGATCGCCACCCCAGTGCCAATCGCTGCTAAAGTAATCCCTGGAGCCAATCCCGCTGGCTCTGAAAAATTGGTTTGACGCGCCAAAGCCAGAATTTCCAAAGGAATTCCCACCCAGTAAAGACCGCGACCCAACCAATGAGGTAAAGTCTCCGGTACTAGGCGAAGCATTATTAGCCCCAAACTAGTCCACGCAATCAGGGGCAGGTAAGCATGAAATAAAGTTTCTGTCATATTGAGCTATTAGCTATTAGCTGTGAGCCGTTAGCTGTTTGAGCGACGTGCGAGTGTAAACACAGGAGTGAAGCTAAACCCTAACCCCACAAGTTACAATCCTAATCGCTAATTGCCAATTGCTAATCGCTAAAACTGCTATTTCAGCACCTTCATAGTCTGAATTCGCCAATTACCATTTTGGCGCACTAAGTTGTACTGCACGCGCAGCTTTTCATTATAAGAAGCAGCTCGGTTCAGGCGGTTTCTTTCGTAAACTTGGGCTACTTCTACAACTGTCGCATCTACCTGGGCGCGATCGCTGTTTTTTGGGTCATTTTTCACGCCATTGACCTGAAGGCTGTGCTTGTAGCGCCGGACGCGGCGATTGAGCAAATCGTCTTGAACGCGCTTTTGCCACTGAGATAAAGCTGGCTCGACCAGAATTTGCTTTAATTTATCTGTTGTGTGTTCCGAGCCAAAAGCGGCGGCTTTTGCCGCTAGCCAAGCTTGAATCACTGGAGCTGCTGTATCCCGATTTAACGGTTTTGGTACTGCTGGCTTTGGCTGCGGTCGAGGAATTGCTACAGGCGGTTGGTTCAACTCTACGACTAGTTGTTCTGAGATGACAGGTGGCTGTTGGGCTATGGGTGGAGTTGCGGTTCTGTGGAATAAGGCGAAGATTTGACTGGCGAGAAACCACAAGACAGCTAAACCGAGAGCCCCGCCACCTAACAGTATTGCCAAACGACCAATCTTGAGAGAACCAAAGCCGAGCGCACCAGTGGTGCGCTCCTTGCCATTATCATAGCTTCCTCGCCGTGGCGGACGATTTTTTGAATTGCGGCGCTGGCGAGGTGGTGTAGCTTTTTCCACCCCAGAAGTTGTCTTCGTAGCACTTGAGCTTGCCGTCACTGGCTCTGGATTGGACAACACAGCCACAGTTCCTTGAGAGGAGTTGTCATCTCCTCTGACCTCTAGCTCCCCTGCTCCCCTGCTAGTTGCGGCACTAGCTGCGATCGCCTGTCGTTGACCATTTCTGGCTGTCTCCCGCCCGTTTCCGTCCGTAGCGCGGTCTGCTGGAGCGACAAACTGGTATTCTGCGATCGCATAGTCTGGTTGGCTAGGTAAAGCTTCTAAGTATTCCTGCACGCCAGGATCGGCAAAATAGTCTTTGAGCGAAGCGGTTCGAGTCGCCAAATCGCGAAAGTGAGGAAAGACTTCTGTTTGTAACCACGTTTCGCTATACAGACACAATCCAGGCAGAAGATCGGGCGCACCTTGAGAATTTTTGCGGATAACGGCTAGAGGTTCTTCTTCTTGACTGTGTTGAAGGGCTTCAGTTGCTTCGACTGTTTGACCCAGCAGCAGAGAGCAGATTGCTTGTTCTAGATATAAATCTTGGCGTTTTCCCAACCGCAGCAACAGGATCTTGGCTTGGTGAATCAATGCGGGCATTCGTGCCGCAAACCCCCTGGCAATGGAGGCGTAGACAGCTAAATACGTTGCTACTGCTGAAGGACGCTGGCTTTCTGCCTCAAATAGGCTTTGCTGTTCTGCGGCTGTGAGGTAGTCTCGTAGTTGTTGAATAAAGCCGAGAAAATCCTCAATACTCAGACCCGAACCATCATTGCCAGTACCTTCAATCCCTTGACGATCGCGCAAAATGTCCTGTAACAGATGCAACCCTCGCTGCCTTTCGGCAATGTGAGATTCGGGTTGCGATACCAATTCTAGAATGCGATAGGGGCGCAGTTTCTCTAGGTCGGCAGCAATTTCTGCCGCAGTATTGGGAAATAGCCCTTCTCGTTCTAACAAGCTATACCCTGCTTGGAGAGAAACAGCTGCATTTTCATACCGGTCGTTCTGCCATTGCTCTCGTCCTTGTTGTAGATAGGCAAGAGCCACAGCTAGAACAATATCAGGGCGATCGCTTTGAGCGTCGCTATCTGCTTCGAGATCGCTATTGCTGAGGAAAGACTGACCTAAGTTCAATACTAGTTCGCATTCTCCCGCATCTTGCAGAATTATCAGCGCTCCAATCAGCAGCTCGTCGGCAATTTCAATACTGAGGCGATCGGTTTCAGGTTCAAGTTCAAAATTACGCTCGAAACTCTGAGATGGCGCGTTCGCCTCTTCATCAACGGCATCCGCAGCACCATTCATCACCCCACTGTTTGCTAATTCATCGGCAGAGGCACGATATTCAGCATCATAGCGCTGTCGCTGTTGGGGATCGGACAGGACTCGATAGGCAAGAGAGATGAGTTGATTGCGAATCTCGATTGCTGTCAAAGAATACTCGCGTTGCGGCAGTTGCGCGGTGCGATCGCGGTAAGCTTGTTGCAACTGTTCCGCACTCATCGGCTGAAAAAAATTGGGTGGTAGTCCCAAAATGCGATAGTAATCTAATGGAACGCGCACAGTTAAGCTCCCCTGCACCGTGAGAAAATAAATAGTTTATTTATATCGAGATGTCAAGCGACAGCGTTTTTCCATAGCTTGGCAAAACGTGCCTATATGATAACTTGTGGATTTTAACCTCAAAGTTATTTTATCTACCAGCTTGAAGCATGGATCGTTGAGTCGTTGCGAACTGAAATTTTACTTAATAGAGGAGTGGCTAGTGGCTAGTGGCTAGTGGCTAGTGGCTAGTGGCTAGTGGCTAGTGGCTAGTGGCTAGTGGCTAGTGGCTAGTGCTAAATTCTTCTGTCTAGTCACCAGCCACCAGTCACTAATCACTGATAACTGATAACAGGTTATCTTAAAAAATAATTTCATATTAGCGATCGCAAAGGTATTACATAGTAATGGTTCAGGAGCGGACTTTACCCGTTTTTCACGCTGCTACAGCCCAAATCACCAGAGAACAAGGGCTAGTGCTTTACGAGGATATGGTTTTGGGGCGCATGTTTGAAGATAAATGCGCCGAAATGTATTATCGCGGTAAGATGTTTGGCTTCGTTCACCTATATAACGGTCAAGAAGCCGTCTCTTCTGGCGTAATCCAAGCAATGCGACCAGGAGAAGATTATGTTTGCAGTACTTACCGCGATCACGTCCATGCTCTAAGTGCGGGAGTCCCTGCTAAAGAAGTGTTAGCAGAGTTATTCGGTAAAGCTACAGGCTGTAGTAAAGGGCGTGGCGGTTCGATGCATATGTTTTCTGCCGAGCATCGCTTACTTGGTGGCTATGCTTTTGTCGCTGAAGGTATTCCCGTCGCCGCTGGTGCAGCATTTCAGTCTAAATATCGTCGCGAAGCGCTAGGAGATGCAACCGCCGACCAGGTGACGGCTTGCTTTTTTGGCGATGGAGCCTGCAACAACGGTCAGTTCTACGAAACGCTAAATATGGCGGCTTTGTGGAAATTACCGATTTTATTTGTCGTCGAAAATAATAAGTGGGCGATCGGGATGGCGCACGAACGGGCAACTTCCCAGCCAGAAATTTATAAAAAAGCCAGCGTGTTTGGCATGGAGGGAGTAGAAGTAGACGGAATGGACGTGCTAGCAGTCCACGCCGTAGCTAGAGAAGCTGTAGCCCGCGCCCGTGCTGGGGAAGGACCCACTCTGATTGAAGCCCTTACTTACCGTTTTCGAGGTCACTCTCTCGCCGATCCTGACGAGCTGCGTACCAAGACAGAAAAAGAGTTTTGGTTTGCTCGCGATCCAATTACGAGATTAGCAGCTTATTTAGTCGAGCAAAACCTCGCCCAGCAGGAAGAACTCAAAGCGATCGATCGCAAAATTCAGCAGACCATTGATGAAGCCGTACAATTTGCCGAAAGCAGTCCCGAACCCGATCCCAGCGAACTATATCGCTTTATATATTCAAACCAGGAAGCAAATGCAGCAGGAAGGCAACGCTTGCTATGCACAGGGCGAGCAGCAAACCTGGAGCGATG
>NZ_RSCK01000116.1:0-17071 GCF_003991895.1 Chroococcidiopsis cubana SAG 39.79 | reverse complement strand
TTGAGCAACCCCTCAATTCCAATAATAGGACAGATGGAGTACTTCGTCTTTATCGATGTATTGTGGCTGGTTAATTTCAATTCGCCAACGCTTTTGATATACATCAGCCACAACATACGGTGGTAAAATAGTTGGATCGAGTACACTGATTAAATAAAAATGCCAAGTCTTTCCCGAACGAACTTCAATTAGACGTAAGGTAATAAATGGAGTTTTTTTCGTACCTGAACCTAGACGGACTAAACGATCTCGTAGCGCATAGCTGTGCGTAAATGTTTGCAAGGGCTTAATTGATGCTCCTTTCTTTAACCGAGTAATAAAATCAACTTTTTGTTCGATTAACAAAAGCCAAAAATTAAAGTGATAAAATCCTCTGTCCAGCAAAAGTAAAGTTTTGGCTGTGACTAAGTTTAAGATATCTAACTCAAATTTGATCTCAGAAGCTTTAGAATTTTCCTGAAACCAAATCTCTACAGGTAATCGAGTGCTTAAATCTATTACAGTCCCCATTTTTCTGGCTAATTGTCCTTGCGGAACATCTTTAAGACTATTCAGCTTGCAAAACAATGCTTCTAAAACCGAACAATCTACTATCCAAATTTTTTCAAACTTTGACATAGTAAATTGAACACTTTCAGGTATTTTTCGCTGGCTTCTAGCTTGCCAACTTGTTGTTAAATTTGGTAGCAAATCCTTAAAAACTTTCTCAAATATCTGGGCTGGAAATGATAAAAACCGCTCTCGCTATTGCTTGTTGACTGACAGCTTTGGGACTGCACCATAGAAACCCCTCCCTTGCCAACATTCTTGTCAGTTCCGTAACTCCCGCCACATCTCGCCATAGCAAGGTTAATACCGCCGCTACCATTAACGGTAGGTTGAGAATTCTGTCTCTTAACCCCAGCTGACGGTAGTAGTTTTCTTGGGAGGTTATAGCTGGTGTCAATAAAGCTTCTAGTTGCGAGGCAATGGCTTCATCTTCTACCATTGGGCGATGCTGCTTTTTGGCATGGTCGCGCTTGCTCCGGCTCACGGCTTCATCCCTCTATAGCTTATCTGCTATGAGTTTTACACTATCTTTGCCCGCCTCTTGACAAATCTTTGGCAACCTTAACTTGTGAGCAATGCCCTTTTTAGCATAGCTCGCCACCCACTAAGATTGATGAAAGTTGAGTACTTGAAAGTTGAGTACTTGAGTTTTCCTGACGATTTTGCACTTGACACGGAGCGATCGGCAGGCGAATGTGAAAGCAAGTGTTGCCTGGCTCAGAATGAAAGCGGATGTCGCCTCTATGTTTCTCAATAATTCGATAGCTAATCACCAAACCTAAGCCGGTTCCTTGACCCACACCCTTAGTGGTAAAAAATGGCTCGAAGATACGCCCTTGAATGTCTGGCGGAATGCCTGGTCCATTGTCAGCAATCTCTACGAGCAAATCATTATTGTCTAACGCTGTACGAATCCAGATTTGTCCGCGTCCGTCCATTGCATCGATCGCATTGTCAATCAAGTTAGTCCAAACTTGGTTCAACTCACTTCCATAGGCGCAAATAGTAGGCAGGCTGCGATCGTACTTGCGCGACACAGTTACACCACCCTTAAGTTTGTGACCTAGCATAATTAACGTACTTTCAATTCCCTGGTGTACGTCTAAATCCTGCATTGGCGCTCGATCCATATAGGAATACTCTTTGACTGCTTTCACTAGCTCAGAAATGCGTCCCGCGCTTTGCTCAATTTCGTCTAACAACCCCAACCCAGTTAGAGTTGCTTCAATCCAGGTCAGTACTTTGCCCAAGGATTGAGTAGGCACATGTTCTATGACAACATCTAGCCATTCTGTATCCAGTCCTGCTACTGCCAGGGTAGGGGCGAGATTCCAACTATCTTCAACGCCGTTTGCCTCAAGCCAGATGGCGATCTCATCTTCCCGATCGCTCTGCACGAGCGGATCTAACTGTAGTGGTGTTGCGGCGCGCGCGATCGCGTCTTGCAAAATGTTTGCCAGAAAAGTCATTTGCGTGCTTGTCATCTGCTGCTGGTTCAGACTGAGTGCTAGCAAGAGCAATTCTTGAAATAATTCGTGCATGTGCTTCGCACCTCGACTGACTGCTGCTGCTGGATTGTTAAGTTCGTGGGCAAGACCAGCCGCCATAGTACCTAGTGCAAGTAGCTTTTCGTGGTGTCGTGATGTTGTTTCCAAGATTTGTGTCCGCTGGGCTGTTATGACCAGCAGATCCCGTGTAATCGAAGGACATCTGGTTAGCATTTGCCAGAAAGCATGTGTGTCCCATTTCAACACGCGACTTGCTTTTGTAGCTCGTCCGCTAGCAAAGTAAGGCATATCTAATAAAATTAACTCGTGACCTGTATACGTTCCTGGTCCAAAGGTCATCATATGCCTTTCTATATCACCAACCTTCTTTGTCAGCTGTATTTCGCCTTCTGCAAGCACGTAAAAATTTTTCGGCGGCTCTCCTTCAAGCGCTAGATACTCTCCAGCGGCTAGCTGAATCAGGCTACCGTGTTCGGCTAACCATTGCAATTGCTCGTCTGTGAGTTCTGCAAAGAGCGCTGTTTGCCTTAAAGCTTCAAGCATAATTACATCTTACTAAGGTACTGATGAATAAACTGAACGGCAATCGAACCTTCTCCTACCCCTGAAGCAATGCGCTTCACCGAACCGTGGCGCACATCTCCAGCCACAAATATCCCAGGTACGCTACTTTCGAGCAGAAAAGGCTCGCGATCGAGCATCCATCCTTTGTTGCAGCATCCATTACGGTTTAAACTTGCTCCGGTCAAGATAAATCCTTGTTCGTCTCTTGCCACGATGCCATCTAACCAATCTGTACGTGGTTTAGCACCAATCATGACAAAGAGTAAGTTTGTCGGAACAGTTCGCTTTTCGCCTGTCTGGGCATCAGCAATCGTAACTGCTTCTAGGCAGTTTTCACCATGAACCTGGGCAATGCTAGAGTGTACTCTAACTTCAATGTTCTCTGTCGCTGAGATCTGCTCTATTAAATATTGGGACATGCTTTTAGCGAGAGAATCGCCGCGCACCAGCATTCTGACACGACTGGCGTATTTAGCAAGATAGACTGCTGCTTGTCCAGCTGAGTTAGCCCCGCCAACGATGTAAATCTCTTGATTTAAGCAAGAGAGTGCTTCAGTCATTGCTGCCCCAGTATATACGCCAGCTCCGATCAGATTATCAATTCCAGGTATATCAAGTCTGCGATACGAGATACCAGTAGCAATAAGCATTGCATGACAGCAAACCTCTGTGCCATCGCTCAGTGTCAAAATACGATAGGGATCGGCGACTCGAACACCAGTCACCTCTTGTGGCGAGAGAATCTCCACGCCGAACCGTTTGGCTTGAGTTACTGCACGTCTGGCTAGATCCGCTCCACTCAGTCCAACGGGAAAGCCCAAGTAGTTCTCAATCCGAGAACTCGTTCCTGCTTGCCCGCCTGGGGCTTCTTTTTCAATTAACACGGTTCGCAATCCTTCAGACGCTCCGTAGACTGCTGCTGCTAAACCCGCTGGACCAGCACCGACGATCGCTAAGTCGTAGAATGGCATTTGGGCATGGGTTCGCAATCCGAGTTTCTGGGCAATTTGCGTATTTGTCGGTTGTATTAAGTGAGAACCATCAGGAAATAATACCAGTGGTAAATTTGCAGCACCAGATTCGGTGTAGTTAGTCCATTGGTGTGCCTCTGCTTCTACCTCAATGTCCAGCCATTGATAAGGCACATGATTGCGAGCCAAAAAATCTTTGATTTGATGCAGATGGGGCGACCAACGCGAATCAACAATTCGCAAACCTTCAAAGGGCGGACGACAAGACGAAATCCAATCATCTAGTAAATCGTCCAGCACGGGATATAGTTTTTCATGTGGCGGGTCCCACGGCTTGAGAAGGTAGTAATCAATCTTTGCTGTGTTGATGGCGCGGATGGCAGCATCAGTATCCGCATATGCAGTTAGCAAGACCCGCTTTGCATCTGGAAAGAGTTCCATCGCCTGTTCGAGAAACTCTACCCCTGCGATCTCTGGCATCCGCTGATCTACCAAGAATAGTGCCACCATTTCCCTGCGTAACTTAACTTGTTGCAGTGCCTTCAGAGCTGTTAAACCCGATTCCGATCGCATGACTCGAAATCGGCTACCATACTCCCGTCGGAGATCGCGCTCAATGACTCGCAAAACTCCTGGATCGTCGTCTAAAGTTAACAGAACAGGATTAGCCACAGTTACTCCTTCATAACCTAGTCGCGTTACGACCAGCAGCGAAATTTTCGATGCAAGTGTCCCTGCTTGGTCAAATGTTCCCACACAGTGTAGTAATGGTATGACAACAGGCAGGAAAACACGTGCAAAATCTGGTTTACCAAACACTAAGCACTAACTCAGCAATTATTTGGTGTCAGGGTTTTTCGTCCTACAGATGGGTAGTGATTCTTAGGGAACTAAATACACGTTGGCTGTTTCAGTCACATCATACCGATCGGACACAGTAATGCCTTGACAGAATGAACTCATCTTGAGGTAATTCTGCACATTTTCCTGTGCGCCAACTATATGAATTTGAACGTCAGAACCTAGCTTTTGCTTTGTGAAAATCAGAAAACGCAGTCCAGCACTAGAGATACACTTTAAGTCTTGTAACAGAAAGACGAGGCGTTTGAGTGGCTGTGTTTGTACCTTTTCTAACTCTGCTTCCAGAATTGGTATTGCATTTACATCTAGTAAGCCAGTTAATGAAATCTTGGCAGTCCCATCAGCGACTTCCAGTAAAGCGGCATCAAAGAAAACCTGAATTGGTAGAATTCTGACTCTGACTCTCACTGAATCGCGAGTATCGGGCAGTTTGACAGTCAGTTTGTCGGCATCAAAATCAGTATACGGTCGGTCGTCGATCCATACCTCACCAATCCGCACGCTACCTGGTGGCAGAATATCCGGTGTAACTCGCAGAAGGTTGTCTTTAAATGCTCCCGGTCTGGGCTTAAAGTACAAGTTCATTGGCTGTTTTGTAATTAGCAGATTTGTGTAAACCGCCGCCAAGTAAGCTAACTCAAACGAGTGGTAGCCGCTCATCGAATGGCTACCTTTGCCACGCTCAGTACCCATTAGATAAGGAATTCCGTTTGCCAAGACATTAAAATAGACACCACCAGACTGGTTGTCGAGAAACCAAGCATTATAGAAAGCTGCTGACTCCCGTGCTAAGCGTCGATACTCAGTATTACCAAGCGAACCAGCCAGGATTAAGTAAGCTAGAATCGCTTGCTCTTGCTGCCACCAAGCCTTGCGGTCGTGCCAGACAAAGCGGTGTACTTCTTGTCCTGGTTCCAAACTGCGCTCTACGACATCGTACCAACCCCCACGTTGGCGATCGCTACCAACATCTGGCATAATCTCGGCAATTTCTTCGGCTAAAGTGGTATACCTTTCTTTTGGTTTCAAGTGGTTCATGCGCATCAGATTCCAAGCAATTTTGAGGTTATGACCCACCACTGCTCGGTTCTGCTGCCAACCCCACGTCGTGTCGTAGCTCCAATCTTCATAGAAACGTTCCTGCACAAATGGGCTATTGTCGAAATCTGGGAAACGTTTCTCAATGGTGTCAAACGTATACTCAAGGAAGTCGGCGTATTTGTCTTCGCCAGTTGCTAACCAAAGGTTGATCAAATAGGCTGGGGCATGGTCGCCAACTGAGTTCCAGTTCTTTTTCGCGCGGTTTCTCCCTAAAGACTCGGCATAAGGGCTGAGGGTAATGGGATCGATGTGAGAGAAAAAGCCGCCTTTATCTGTTTTGTCTAAGAGATAGCGGTTAAATAAATTGACAGTTAATTCAATGTCTTTCATGATGCGCGGATCGCCTGTCACCCGATAAGTTTGGGTAGGACCAGCCAAGGCATAAATTTGCTCGTATGCTGGCAGTGCATCATAATCATCCCCAAATTCTGAGGCAAATATTTTCTGCTCGCTACCATCTGGCTTCACATCAACACCATGATACCAGTAGCAAATTTCTTCGCCCTCATCGAGAAAACGCATGTGTTCGCGCAGATATTCAGTACCTTTTTCCGCTGCTTCTATGTAGCGATCGTCGCCAGTCATCATGTATGCTGTGGCGAAACCGTAAACTAAGCGAGAAATGGTATCAGTTTCTTGACGATTGGAATCTTCTTTGGAACCCACTAAACCGATTCCAGTGCGGTATTTCCGATAGTCAATTTCGCCATCTTCAAACTGTGCTTTCAGATAAAAATTGGCAAGATTACTAATCTGTTTTACCCACCAGTCCGGTCTTTCAAACAGATACTCGTTTTCTGTCCGACCCAAAAAGACTATGTGTTTGGCTTCAATCTTGTTTCGATCTGCTTCAGGATAAAAGATGCCATAGGCAAAAAGATAGCGATCGGGAACAAGCATTGACTGCATTTGGCTAGTACAGTCATAATACGGTTCTCCCAGATTGCGAACCATTTCTGCGTAAGTTGTTGAGGTTAATGCAATCTCAAAATTTCTACCATCAGAAGTTTTCAGGTTGAAAGTATTTCTGCTTAAGTCAACTTCTGTTACGTATCCTGCGATCGAGTCCGAAAATGAAAAACCCATGTTACTCATTGAAGATCTCCCTGCGTGGAAATTAATGCTTGACTAACTATTTGGAAATGAGAACAACTACACTACGCTCTTTGACAGGGCAAACATTGCCTGAAACCAAGATTTCTTTCCCTGACTCCATGATGTCCATCGGGGAAGGTTCCGCAGTATCAATGACTTTGTACCAATTCCTACCCTGAATTAAGGGAGTTTCAAATTCTAAAGCATCCCAGTACATATTGAACATGATATGAATATCTGCTTCTCCTTCAAAACCGCCTAAAGTCAAGGCAAGAACTCTAGAATGAGGATCGTACCATCCTGGATTAAACAACTTTGTGCCGTGCCAAGACATATCTGCTAAACCACGCTCGTTGACATCGCCACTGAAGAACTGGGAACGGCGTAAGGCAGATTGACAATAGCATTTGCGGAACTCGATCGCCAGCTTAAAGAATCTGAATATATCAGCATTCTTCTCTACCAAACTCCAGTCAAACCAACTAATCTCACTATCCTGGCAGTAGGCATTATTATTGCCTTGTTGAGTACGTCTGACTTCATCGCCAGCCACAATCATCGGTACGCCCTGCGACAACAGAAGAATAGCTGCAAAGTTTTTAATCTGTCGCCGACGCAATGCATCAATTTCTCTATCTTCAGTCTCCCCTTCAACACCACAATTCCAGCTCAAATTATCATTAATGCCATCGCGATTACCTTCGCCATTAGCTTCATTGTGTTTATCGTTGTAGGAAACCAAATCGCTGAGAGTGAACCCATCATGGCAAGTGATGAAATTAACGCTATTAATAGGTAGATGCCCACTAGCTTGATAGAGATCGGCGCTACCAGCAATTCGCCAAGCAGCAGATCCTGCTAATCCTGAATCTCCCTTGACAAAGCGTCGGATATCATCTCGGTAGCGTCCATTCCATTCTGCCCATCGATAACCAGGGAAGTAGCCAATTTGATAAAGCCCAGCAGCATCCCATGCTTCTGCAATAATTTTGGTATCGGCTAAAATTTCAGATGTTTCAATGTGCCATATGACTGGTGGATGAATTAAAGGTACTCCATCTTGACCTCTGGCGAGGATAGAGCCTTCGTCAAATCGGAAACCATCAACGTGCATTTCCTTCACCCAAAATTCTAGGCAATCTACAATTAACTTTTCCACCATAGGATGGTTACAGTTAACAGTATTTCCGCACCCAGAATAGTCCATGTAGTAATACTTGTTGAATGGTACTAGGTGATAGTAAATGCTATTGTCCAGCCCTTTAAAGTTAATCGTAGGACCGTCATGGTTGCCCTCGTCCGTGTGGTTAAAAACTACATCCAAGATCACCTCAATCCCTGCTTTGTGCAGTGCCTTAACCAGATCTCGAAACTCTCGGATCTGGCTCCCTATTTCTGGCGAGGTACAATATGAACCTTCAGGTGCAAAGTAGCTATGTGGATTGTATCCCCAATAGTCTCTTAGTGGCTTACCGTCAACCTCCCGAAAAATGTTCTTTTCATCAAAGTCAAAAATTGGCATCAGTTCAACAGCCGTGATCCCCAACTCTTTTAGATAAGGAATCTTCTCGACAATTCCAGAGAAAGTACCGCAGTGTTGACAGCCTGAAGAGGGGGACTTAGTAAATCCTGCAACATGAAGCTCATACACGATCGTCTCACTCATGGGTCGGTTAAGGGGGCGATCGCCTTCCCAGTCATAATCCGATATATCAACGACTACGCTACGCATTGAGGTAGCTATGTTATCTTTTGTCCCTATAGCATCAACGCGGTTCCAAAGCGTATTTGTATTTCCCTTCGCGTATGGATCGAGCAATACCTTATTTTCATTAAAGCGATGTCCTGCTTGTATGTCCTGAGATCCACTAACTCGATAAGCGTAGTAAGTGCAAGATTTCAACCCCCTAACATAGACATGCCAAAAGTGGAAAGTTTTATTTATCCTGGGATCTAATTGAATAATCTGTGCAGGTTCAAGATCGTCATGGTTCTCAAATAGCAAAAGTTCTACAGATGTGGCATGTTCTGAAAAGATCGCAAAATTGACTCCTTCAGAATTTGGTGTTGCACCCAGGGGATGTTGGCATCCTGGCTCCAATTGATACTTAGTCTTCGCTAGCTCAAATTGCTGTTTAGCTGTAGTTAGAATCATTATTCTTCCTGACTATTTTTTTACGACATTTACTGATTCTGTTCAGTAATTGAAGGTTCAGTAAAAAACCTGAAAATTTGCAAAAACCACTTCTGACGCAGTATTCATTTGACCTAACTTCATTAGATTAGCCTGAAGTTTTTTGTTAGTCGTATAGCAAGAAAAAACAAAAAAAATGGACGATCGGGTATTGCTTTGTTCTCGATAAATTCAGTTTCGATCGCTTGCTTGCTCAAGCTTCGGCATCTTGGCACGATACTTAAGCATTGTGCAAAAGACTATTGAGTTTTAGCCGATGTTTGATACTGAAAAGCTTATGTAACACGAAGTAAGAACACAATGGTTGAACTTTCGGAGCTAGTTTGCATTCTTTAGGAACCACTCAGTTTTAGGTTATTAACGTTATAAAAGCTACTTTTTTACAAGCATCTGCTAACAAGCTTAATGACTGGTTAAAATCAACGTGAATTATAAAATATCTTGAAAAATATTAATGTAGAATTTGATAAATAACTTGATTTTTAAGAATTTAAAATCAAAGCGATCGCGATCGAGTCAAAGTTGTTTAAACATTTCTATTTGAAATACAAAATTAAACTTCAGTTATTTTATACATTTTTATATTTTTACATATGTTATCTAGTTAAATATAGTTATGAGGGATTTTGTCGTCAAACCTTAAGGAAATATTAAATAAAAATATTGAGTATTGAAATCAAAATAATACAAACTTAATTCTAATTTTTGTCTCTTCTCTAAAAAAAAATTGATAAATATACTTCGGATGAGTTTAGGATTTTTAGTGTGTCTGGCTAAAAAAAATGCCTTGGCAAACAAAAGCAAAGGCTATATATCTTTGAACGAGTTAAAAAATTGATGTTGGTAGTTATAGAAAATACATGGATTGAAAGCCTAGTCAACGTTGTTACTTTCCTCAAAACAGAAATTGTTAACTTTGAGATCGCTAGCCGCTTTGCTTAGAAATCTCATAACTCGATCGTCATAAATTGAGAAAATATGAAGAATAGGTTTCGCAGCCGTCGTCGCTTTCTGCAAACTACTGCACTTATTTCTGCTGGTGCTGCCCTAAGTCCCCTAGCCAGTATTTATCGCGCGAGCGCCCAAGATCGAAATGTTCCAGATGAAGTTGTAGAAGCTCTAGTCCTTGGTAGCGGTTTTGGCGGAGCGATTACGGCTCTGCGTTTGACACAAGCTGGGATTAGAACATTGATGATAGAGCGAGGAATCCGCTGGCCTATCAGAGATGATGGAAATACTTTTGCTACTTTTCAACAAATAGATGGTCGAGCTGCCTGGTTAAGTAATACGACATGGAATGGAGTTCCCGTCGATCCGTTTACAGGAGTGCTGGACTTTTCTCAAGAAAATGGAATTAATATCTTGCATGGGGCTGGCTTTGGAGGTGGATCGTTAGTTTATAACGCGATTACTTACCAACCCAGGCGCGAAATATTCAGCGGTATTTTTTCTCCTGATGTTGTGGACTATGATGAATTGGATGCAGTTTATTATCCGCGCGTGCGATCGCTCCTACAACCCGCAAGCATTCCTGATGATATTTTGGCAAGTCCTTACTACGATCGCGCTAGGTTATTAATCGAACAAGGAAATAGAGCAGGCTTTGCTACATATCCATATAATCTTGCAGTAGATTGGAATGTAATTCGCCAAGAAATAGAAGGAACAAAGACACCTTCTGCAATTCTAGGTAATCATTGGTACGGCATTAACAGTGGGGCTAAAAATAGCCTGGATCGTAACTACCTATTTCAGGCAGAGCAAACTGGATTATTAGATGTTTTAACATTACATCTAGCTACAGATATTACTGAAGTACCTGAATATGGATACAGAGTTTTATGTACTCAAATTGACACATCAGGAGCAGTCGTTGCTCAGAAGTCTTTCACCTGTCGCTATTTATTTTTAGCAGCTGGTTCTATTGGAACTTCCAAGCTTTTAGTTAGATCTAAAGCAACGGGCTTATTACCAAAATTAAACGATGAAGTTGGCAAACATTGGGGAGGTAATGGAGATGCGATTGTAACTCGTAGCAACTTATCGCCGTCTGTATCTGGTAAGGGAGGACCAGCATGTGTAGTTTTGGAACACCTAGATAACCCTCTTGGTGTAGGGCAAACGCATCATGTCAATAAGGTAGAAAATTCTAAGCTTATTGACATTAATTGCAATAAACTAAAGCTTATTGAGAAGAAAATGGGTTGAAATCATTTGCAACAATCTCTATTTTATTGAGAAGAACCAGTGTAGGCATAAGGTCTGGTGAAGTTGAAAACACGACGAATATTCTAGGCGCGAATTTAGATGCGTTTGCCCTGACTCTCTCCCAACTTAATCAGGCGACTGGAAAGATTCCCCCACTTGGCACGCTGCCAATCTAACCCTTGACACGTAACAACAACCTTCGCTGAGGAAGCAATTCTAGGTAAACAGCTAAATAAAGCCGGACCCAAGGCGTGAAAATGAATCACATCGTAATTAGAAGCAGTAGCACCAATTGCTCCAAGTGCCGAACTACTAAAGGCATCCATTCCTCTCAAACCCATACAAGGTAGAGAAATCACCCGTACACTTTTAAAATCATATTCGTTGCGCCAAGATAAGTTAGTGTAAGACGATCGGGCAAATAAGTCTACAGAGTGACCTTGTGCAACCATACGAGGGTAAACCTCTGCACAATAGTGTTCGATCCCTCCTTGTTTTGGGGGTAAGCCTTTTGCACCAATTACAGCTATTTTCATAGACATCCTTTTCCTTAAATCGATGAAGAGCGAGACTAAGTTTGTTCAAGATAAAGCAGAAGATAAAATTTGCTTTTCTTCCCAGCGGTGTAACATATTGCTGTAGACTTGGCGAATGACGCTGCGAGCACTATATGGTTGAGCAGCACGTACGCATGACTCAACTGGATAGTTTTCTGGGTGCAATAGTACTTGACGCAAGGAATTGGCGATCGCCAACGGAGTACGTTCTCGACAAATAACTCCACAGCTAGCAGGAAGTAGTTTTGAAATCTCACTACATTCAGTTGATACTATTGGCGTTCCACAAGCAAGCGCTTCAAGAACAACCAAAGGTAAACCTTCATAAGTACTAGTCAAAACAAAAGCACTAGCAACACGATGTAACTCAGCCAGTTCCGTTTGAACGACCGATCCAAGCATTGTGACGCTCTTAGATAATCCCAGTTGCTCAATCTCGTTACGTACTTGGTCTGCCAATTCTCCATCACCAGCAATTAGTAGATGCACCTTTGTGTCAGCTAGAGCTGAGATAGCTCGGACTAAGAGAATAGGATCTTTTTGAGGATGCAAGCGACCTGCAAACAAAACAAATTGTGTATCTTCTAAAAGCCCTAACTTCCGAGTCAAGGCACCCTTTTTTGTTTGTTGTTCTTCTAAAGAAAGTGGATAGAAAATTTCGTTATCTACTGTATTTTTGATATAAGTAACTCGTTCAGCAATTGCTGGATATTGCTGCTGATAAAATTTTACAGATTCAGAGTGACAGGAGAGAATTTGGTTAAATTGTTTGACTAATAAACGTTCAAACAGGAAATATGCTTGCGGAAATCGTCTCCAAAGGATCGCATTCGCATCTTCTTGAGACTGCATCTGCTTCTGAATATCATTATGAATGAATAAAGTTTTATCTCCTGTCCAGTGCAAGGCTGCTAAGCTTGGTTCTAGACGATGAAAGTGCATAAAGTCAGAAGCGAAACAGCGACCTAGAAGTGCTGACGTGTATTTTAAGGTTGAAGGAACTAGACTTCTGAAGTTATCATTCTGCAAGGTGAAAAGAGGCATAAACCAGAGTTCTCTACCAGCGAGATTGGCTTCTTGCCACTTGCCATTAGGTTGACTTGGATCGTTACTAGTTCCAATGAGCTTAATCTTAAAGTCATCTGGGGCATACTTGATAAAATTACTGACCACTGTTTGAATACCACCAATAGTGGAGTGCCAAGGATTAAACTGATAAAAAATAGTTAAAACAGGTTTGCGCATGAATATAAAGTATCAAGTTTGCTAAGTACTCCGATGGAGAACTTGTTATAGGTGCTAAACCATCTATATATAAGTATGCAAACAGCCTATTCGCGATCGCGTCTCAGAAAGTGAATGACTTTATGTACAACTTGTATGAGTTGTTTGTTTTTTGTTTGAGTTAAGTGATTCTCAAATATCGATCGGTTTCAGAGAAGATTTTGCTTAATTTTTGTATCGAATGTAACAAAAATTTGCATTACTGCTGTAGCATTTTAAGAAAAACCTTCAGTAGATAGAGAAATAAAAATGAGTTCTATGCCAAAGGCTTGAGCTTTTTTCTCGAAATTTTTCAGCACTCGCTCTTGATATCGTCAACATTCTCCCTGTTGAAGTGTACAAGGGGAATTAGGTATTGGCTCAACACAATAGGTAGCACTACCGACAGGTAGAACCTAAAAAATGCACAATACACTGTTGTTACCCTGCCGCTATTGCTTTCAGCAGTTGAGCTATTCTATTCCTCGCCGCTTCTGTTCTTTCGGCTAATTTTGATTATCTGTAACGTGTCCTAAGGGCAGCCTCTAACAGATGTCATTGGCACGGATTGATTCTCGCTGGTTCTATAGGCAACCATACTGGCAAATCGAACTTGAAATAAAGTCCCTGCCCATACCTCACCTCTATAGAATACAATCAAGTAACCCGTCCAGAAGATTACCCTTCTATCGCAAAACTTTCAGTAATGCTGGTAAAAGCAACATTTCTTCAATTTGTTCTCGTACGGTAAAACTGATTTCACGACTCTTTTTAAGGCACTTTACTACTAAGTACTTAGCAACATAGTATTGCTGAAGTAATGCCTTCTGATATTCGCTAAACTGCCACTGGTAACCGATATTACGCTCCCAGAGGAGCTGAGACCTCATCTCCTCAACCCAAGTTTGACCATTGGTACTCCACCATTCCTTGAGCTTTTCTTGGCTTTGTTGAGGGGTGGGTAGTTGTTCTCTAAGGTCTTGAAGTAAATTTTGCAATTTGGACTGACAATCGAGGTCTATTTTATAGGGAAAAGCAGAGATTATAGCAAGGATTTGTTCCTCAGACGGGCGATCGCAGATAGTAAGTCCTATGGATAGCAGGCGTTTCAAAGCTAGATCCAAATATAGATCGTAAGTCAGTTTACTCGTAAGTCTTGGATCGATCTCAATGGAGAGAGACAAGTCGTAAACTGGTTCTGATTCGCCGTGAAGCTCTAACGATAGATAAAAAGCACGAACTGCGGCAGGTTCGTAAGGTACTTCGACTGAAAGAGATTTCTGCTGAAGCCAGATCAGAAACTGCTGCAATTTCTCATCAGCATCTACCAGTTCATCGCTACGCTGTTGCATTAACTGAATTAGAGGATCGGCATCTTCTATCATTTCCACTACAAATAGAAACACTTCATGCCAGCGAGGATCGCTCATGTGGACGGTCAACTGCCTCAGATTTCTATTTAAAGCTTCTGGCTCAAGATTAGCAACAATATTTCTAGCCGTGAAATATTCTTGAAAAGTGGGATATGAGAATGAGTAGATTCCTTGAGCTTTTTCTACTATGACTCCATGTTCTACCAAGAGCGACCTTAGCACTGTTTCACTAATGAAGTAAAGTTCTTCTGAATCAGATGGAGTATTGGGTAAAGCGCGAAGATAGTCTTTGATATAGTGCAAGAGATTACTCTGTGTAAAAAAGTAGTTGTCTTGCTCAAAGGTAATAGCAGCAATCTGACTGAGTAATTTTATCTTATGAGGTAAAGATAACTGGTAGAGGCTTTTATCTGGTTTGATTCCTCTCACGCGATCCCACCGAACTAACAAAATATCTAATGCTTGTTTGTATAACTCAGCGTGTTGAGCAGAAAAGCTTAAATTAGTTTGAAATAGAGAACAAGCTAGGTGCAGAAAAAGAGGTGTTCTAGCAAGGCTAGAAATTGACTGATTTTCAGGCAACTTTAGTTCTTTTAGAAACCGATCTGCTTGCACTAACCCTTGTTCTCTGGGGTTATTACTGACGTTTACAAACCACTGCTGAGCGAATGCTTCGATTTGAGAGAAGTTTAAATCAGCTATTTCAACATCAGTAAATTTCTCAAGCCAGTACCACGGTGTGGAAGTGCGACAGGAAACTATAAACTGATTTTTGTCATAATCTTTTGACAAAACACTAATCTGTTGCTGAACCTCTGCCCTATACTCTTCTTCTACTTCATCTAAGCCATCCAGTAGAAACAATGCTTGACCGTGATGAAGTAAAGTTTCAATCTGCGGCTCAGAAAACCCGATTTTACATAACTCTTGACTAATATAGCTGAATAAACTAAAGTGTTGAGTCTTGCTGGTCTCCTCGGCAAAGCTTCTTAGTCGGATAAAGATTGGTAGCCGATCTGGAAACAAGCCACCCCGATTGCATTGAATAGCAATGTACTGCAAAAGTGTGGTTTTGCCAGACCCTGGTTTACCTAGAATCGTCAGCTTAGAATAAGTTTCAACTACCTGTGCTGCTGAGACGTGTTTTTGACGAACTTCATTACAAATCTGGCAGCTCGAATCTTCGACGCTAGAGCAATTTAAATGAGATTTGTCTAACCGTCTATTACTTGTAACGTTCTCGAATACATCAACTTTAATATAAATATCTTCCAACTCTATTGGTCGGGCTGTATCTAATAAACGTATAGCGCCATACTCTGCTTGAATTCTATCGTGACAATGCGATCGCGCTGCTCGTACTAAGGCATCGAGATTCGCTTTCTCATCTTTCTCATCCTCTTTATTTGTTGATATGGTATCAGTCGGTAGAGCTGCGATCTCTTACCAATCTAAACCTAGACGAAAGCAAATTTCTAGAAATGTCTGTCGCTCAATCGGTTTGCCTGCGAAAAACTTCCATATTGGTTGGCGTGTTTCAATTCCAACTTCACATGCTAGATCTTCTTGCGTCCATTGCGTATGTCTAAAAGCCCTTTTCGCTTTTTCAATACCTGTAGTAGATGCTTGTAGGGATCGTCGTGCCATATGTCAATAAATATAAGGAATAAAAATTGAGTTGAATTGAATAGTTATGAAAAATCTGCAAAGATCCATTTGACTAGTTGGCGAAATTCCTAGCCATGTAGACAGATTTAAAACGATCGCAAATTTAGTTGGATTGCAGTAAGCATTTCCAGACAAAGCAATTAGTTGTCTTAAAGCGAGCCACTAGCTAAATTAAATAGCCAATATATCAACTACAGTATAGAAAGTTTTTATTGTTTGTTTTTTGATTTTTTTAATTGATGTCTTTATTTCATGACATACTCTATTGTTTTTTTTGGCAGCGTTAGATACCAGAAATCAGTATGGTAATCAAGTATTCAGCGATACTTGTGATGAAATTCTACCTCATGAATATATTAAAACTAGTAATTTTCTTTTCGTTTTAGTAGTACATATCTTCTGTTTTTTAGAATACCCCCCCACAGAATATTGTCCAAGCGAATGATAAACAGCGTAACAAAATTTTAAATCATATGCAACGATATGTAGCATTATTGCTATTATATAGTAAAAAGTTGGTATTAAGATACTAAGCCGTATAAAAATACTAAGTACTACTACTTTCTTACTTAAGATACTTGAACGTCTTTTAATTCTTACTAGCTAGAGCAGAGATTAGTTAACGTAGTAAGTGTAGCTACGTCGAGAGTATGCTATAAAACTCAAAGACGCTCGCCACTTGTCAGCATCAGCACAAGAAGCACTGCGGTATCGAGTCGTGAATGCAGATCGATTATGGTATGAGTAAATCCGTTGCAGTTCGCGTGTTTCAGGTGTCACGCGCAGCAGTGCATCATTGAACGCTCGTCTGTAGCAAATGGTAATGCATCATCGTTGAAAGGGTCGTGCCTCAAGCAAGTATCGAATGTCCTGCTGTTGCTGTCTCACTTAACGAGCCGCTTCGTTTTGGTCAATGATGCGAGCGACTGCTTCAAATTCCTGAACCTGACGCAGCATGACTTCAGCTCCAGGAATTTTGCTTGCTCCTTCAGCAACCGCTTGCGCTAGTTTCCAGGTATGACCCTACATCGAGTAGTAAACAACTAGAATTTTCAGAATTTCTCTTAAGTTAGTTTTGAGGTAGTCCTACACAAGTAAGGATGAGTTATAGTGATGAATGAAATACCAGATAGCTCCGATATGGTTATCCAACTTTTTC
>NZ_RSCK01000115.1:15485-17473 GCF_003991895.1 Chroococcidiopsis cubana SAG 39.79 | reverse complement strand
GACCCACATCAACGTATTTGCCGCTCACAAAGCCAAGTCAGGCTATCTTTGGGCTTAGAAAGTTTTAAAGTCCCATTAGGAGTGTACACTGTCTGCCAAGCCGGAAAATCGCTCGGTAAGGCTCGCCATCGCACTCCCTCCACCAAGACATAGAAAATGGCGTTGAGTACTTGCCACATGTCAACCTGGCGTGGACGACCGCCCGGTTTTGGTTCTGGAATCAAGTCGCTAAGCAATTCAAATTGAGCGCGATTCAGACTGCTGGGATATGCTTTATTCATATCGCTCTCTCGGTGCTGTACTACCTATTCGCAGCTTACACTGAGTGAGCTTTTTTACTAATTGACCGACTTTTCAAACACCCTCTAAGTTAGAACAGAGCAATAAAAATCAAAGTCTTTGCCAAGTCAAAGCTCCAGCTATAATTACAGATATCGTTCTTTTGCAGAAGCCTACTACTAAATTTGAATACATAGCTGCTCCTATCAATGCAAACGGCGAAGATTTACTCAGCTTAGCTAATGTAACCAAAGCGAAAATTCTACAAGAGTATGGCAGCCAAATTTCACCGCTGAATTTAGTAGCAATTACTGATGGAGCCAGAGCGATTCGCCATCGACTTCTCACCATTTTTGGTCTAGAAGTTACTGTGATTCTAGATTGGTACCATATGAGTAAAAAACTCCGAGCATTGATGTCAATGATTGCTACTAACAAGCTTGAAAAAACAAAGCATTTAAAGTTTTTGTTCTCGCAATTATGGCACGGGTCAACTGCGATTGCTCTTGAATATTTAAAACACCAGGTTCAGGCTAGAAATTTAGACAAATGGCAAGAGTTGATTGGATATCTGGAAAAACATCAACCCGAAATTATCAACTACAAGCGTCGTAGCTCTGCTGGTAAAACAATTGGTAGTGGGCGGGTTGAAAAGGGAGTAGATTTAACCGTTGGGCAGCGACAAAAGAACAAAGGAATGAGTTGGCGACCACTAGGCAGTAGAGCCTTAAGTCTACTCAAAGTGGCTGAACTTAACGGTCAGTGGCAGCAGTTGTGGTTTCCTGCTCAGGCTGCTTGACCAACGAATTATTTACAGGTGGAATATTTTTGATTCTGCTGAAGGTAGTCAGCAAGTGGGAGCGTAATAAATTCATATGATTTGTAGTATGCACTTGAAGGTAGTCCTAAAGAGGAAAGGATGAGAGAATAGAATTCAGATGCGATCTCTGTGGTGCTATGTCTGATGCTATTCCTGCTTGCCCAAATTGTCAGTCTGATGCTGTGGTGAAAAACGGTCGCACTCGTCATGAAAAACAGAATTATAAATGTCGAGACTGTGGGCGGCAGTTCGTTGAAGCGCCGCAGTGGCGAATAATTAGTGAGGAAACGCTCATGCATTATAGATCGGCTGTTGTTAGAGAAACTGCCGCGCTTCAGGCATTGGCCGCGCCTTACAGATTTCCGAACTCTGGGTGCAACAATATGTCAATCAGAAATACAAGCTTCTTGAACGGGAGGTAATTGTGCGCCCAAAGCCGAAAAGCCGTCTAAGGGTTCAGATGGATGAGTTGTGGTCGTTCGTGGATGACAAAGGGAATGAACAGTGGGTCTGGCTAGCGATGGATGTTGTCACACGCGAGGTTGTTGGTTGCTATATCGGCGACCGGAGTGGCAAATCGGCTCAGGCACTGTGGGACTCTTTGCCCGCCGTGTATCGCTCCTTGTGCCGTTTGCCAAGCGTGATTTCTGGGTGTCCTATCCCGTGGCGCTGCCGAGCAAACGACATCGGGCAGTCGGTAAACAAACAGGTTTGACGAGCTATATCGAGCGCTTCAATTGCACGTTAAGACAAAGGGTCTCGCGGTTGGTCAGAAAAACCTTGTCATTCTCCAAAAAGTTGGACAATCACGTTGGCGCGATTTGGAATTTCATCCATTACTACAATGCTTCTCTCCCAGTTAACTCATCCTGTCCTCTTTAGGACTACC
>NZ_RSCK01000115.1:15054-15475 GCF_003991895.1 Chroococcidiopsis cubana SAG 39.79 | reverse complement strand
TCTGCCTAGATTTTCACTTACTAGCAAGTAGGACACAGTTTGAAATGATTTGAGATCTCGATCCAAATCGATTTCGACACTCGTTCGCATGGCAAAATCTCAAAAAACTCAATTGGATGCCTCCTCCAAGTCGACCCGTGCTCGGTCGATTCCCCTTAAATGCCAAAAATGCGCCATGCTCGATGCAGCGCAAGCGCGAGTATTGCATGGAGCCGAGGGCGACGGTTGCTGGAATTCCAAGGTGTGCTACAGCCGTCGATCGTATGCCCGACATCGCGATCGGAAAAACCAACAACGCAACCGCCAGCGCCAGGAGGTTATCATCGAACTGCTTCCAGATAAAATTGAGGTGTTCCAAGCGTTGTACTACGCAGTGTTAGTCGTGTATCGTGAAGCGGGAGCGGAATCGATCGTTCATGCT
>NZ_RSCK01000115.1:14271-15044 GCF_003991895.1 Chroococcidiopsis cubana SAG 39.79 | reverse complement strand
ATGAATTGAAATCTAACGTAGATAGATAGAGCGAGATACAATCACAGTCGTCAACTAAGATACAGAAAGATACAGTTCAGGGATACACAAAGATACGGTTAAAGATACAGTTGAGGAATGGTTTGATACAGATGGGCAATGATTTACTACACGCTGAAACTTACTCAACACCTAAAACTCCTGCTCTGCCTAGATTTTCACTTACTAGCAAGTAGGACACAGTTTGAAATGATTTGAGATCTCGATCCAAATCGATTTCGACACAGAGCAAAAAGATTTTATAGTTGCGCTTGCCCATACTGAAGATTTTGCGCTCTGGAAGCGTGCGATCGCCGATTGTTTCGCTAATACGTCCCAGAAGTGCTTGCCTTTGATTGAAATAGTACAGCAGGTACAGTACCCAACTACACCGGAGAAAGATTTAGGAGATCTACTGGTGAAAACCTGGTTAGCTATTCTGTTGGGAGGTTTTGACTTGGAGCAGCGCGAAGACTTTTACGAACCAACTGGAATCTGGGTTTCTTTGCCTGATATTGCTGCCTGATAGTTCGGGAATAGTTTGATGCGATCGGCACGAGCTATCAAAGATTGAAACTATGACTAAATCACCAATTCTTGTATAAATCGCAAACAAATTACAGTTTGAAATGGTTTAAGATCTCAGATCGATTTCGACAGCAGTTAGCCATTCAACTCATAATCATAGCATTGCGCTATGATTATGCTATAATTTTGCTATCAAAACCGAGGCGATCGCATGGTAAATATTAGTC
>NZ_RSCK01000115.1:0-14261 GCF_003991895.1 Chroococcidiopsis cubana SAG 39.79 | reverse complement strand
TCCGCGCAGGTGTGGCAGGGGCAGATAATGGTTGCTCTCGTGCCGCCGATTCACTGCGTTGGGATGGTGCCGAGTCAAATCCATCGATACGTGAAGAAGCTGCTGGAGCTATTAGAAAACAAATACGGCATTTGCAAGTTTGCAGCTCAAGAGCGGCTTGACCCGCAACTCTGTTCGATTCGTCCTTGCATTCACCATCAGGATGCGATTCATGCAGCTCTTTGAATGGCTGGATCTCCCGCTTTGGGATGCACTCCAAGCAGCGATGACTGAGCCTGAAGACGCGGATTTAGCTTCGCTGTGGCAAGAAGTGGAAGCAGCGATCGTCGATCTCGATTGCTCTAGCCAATTGCAAGTGGCAGGCGAGGCAATTGTACAAATTACTGATGTATTTGAAGTGCGATCGCTCCGGGCGTTCGAGGAGATCCAAGCAACGACGAGTCATGATGGACCAGTTATGCCATCAGATGCCTTTGATCGCTACGTGCGCCAAACAATGCAAATTGACTTCGAGCCGTACATCGAGCCATTAACTAATTTACCACGTAAAGCACCCCAGTTGAGTAACGTTGACGGTATACAATCAATTGTTGCTCCAGTTGATCGACACGCCTTAATCGATGCGCTGGCAAAGACAGAACTGATTGACCCAGAAGTGGCGTATCGACAAGCGATCTCCGTCTCGCACGAAGAGGATGTTTCCCAGTGGGGGCAGCGATTGCGGCGTGGTTGAATCAGCACGATCAGGCGGTGCCATTGCCAAAGCTTGTGCAATCTTTAAGAATGCTGCTGGTGCAGGTCTGGCTAGCGTTACTGCACAATGGATTCGTGCTCGAACAACGCGGGGAATTTTATCAAACCGAGCAGATTTGGGTTTGGCGATAATATCAGACTAAAATCACTTGGCACTGGAGTTGGTTTGATGGACGTAACTTCACCCAGCAGCGATTGGGCTGCTATTTTCTCAATCTTGTGAACTTGAAAGGCAACGGGTCAAAAAGTTTTTACAATCCAAATTCAAGACTCCTACAGTTTACTCACAACCAATCCTTAGAACATCCTTCCAAGGAGGCTGGTTCTTCGTGCTATTGCTCTGGAAGATAAATACTAACCAAAGCATAAAATAGTGAACAGCCCAGGCAGATGCGCGTTTCAACGTGTTTCTCACTCTCATAAGTTTTGCACGACATGAGAGTAATGTTGTGTATTAATATCAAATCCGGTTGATTGCCCGTAATTAGTTGACTGCCTCCATCCACTAGTGATAACTTATTAACCCCAAAGCGCTGTCCCGTACCTGGCACAATAGGTGTAGTTCCAACTCGTCCGTAGGAATGACCTGCTCGATCATCAGAGCGCACGCCCATTTCATCACCGAACGCGAACTCAGCTTTTTCAACTTGGGCTGTGCGGCAAATTTGAGGGACGTAGCTACATCTCCTACGTTAACTAATTTACGCTCCGGTTAGTAAGCTTTGAGCAGGTCAAAGGTTCCAATCAAGTCTAAGTCACATTCGAGTAACCTATCTATTCTGGACGGCTTTGCGATCGTGGCATGAGAGCATTTCAAGGAAGTGGTACATGACTTTATGTATCGTTGCAAAATTCCTATTTGCGGAAAGCATCTCCTCGGAACTCTGAACATATTTTCCTGCGACTAATTCTGATGCACTATTCTCAATCATTTGCCGTACACCTTGCCGATCGACTTCCAAGTGAAATTGCAAGCCAAGCACCTTGTCGCTGTAAAGGAATGCTTGATTGGCACAGCCCTCACTGTAGGCAAGACGGATGGCTTTCTCTGGTAACTCAAACGTATCCCCATGCCAATGAAAAACAGTCAGTTCTGAGGACAAGAATTCAAGACCTTTGGATTGCTGAACTGCTTCTACTGTTTTAATTGGAAACCAGCCAATTTCTTTGTGTTCACCCGAATACACTCTTGCACCTAGAGCATCCGCAATCAGCTGTGCTCCCAGACAAATACCAAGCACTAATTTATCCTTCTCGATCGCCTGCTTAATCAACTGTTTTTCTGCACTTAGCCAGGGGTACCGATCCTCCTCGTAGATATTCATGGGTCCGCCCAGGACGATCAACCAATCAAAATCATTCACCGTCGGTAAGGGATCGTCGGCATAGAGTCTGGTGGAGGATACCGAATAGTTTCGATCGGTCATCCAAGTCGAAATGTTGCCCAATTTCTCAAAGGGAACGTGCTGTAAATAGTGGATTCTCATGATTGTTTCTCGGAAAGGTAACTTTTCAATAAAGAGCGTGTGGGCGTACAGGCAACCAGAAGAATCTCAGCGTCTTGCTCTCCGGTTGCAGAGATATCGTGTGGGAGAAACGCATCAAAATGAGCCGCGTCGCCCGGATTGAGTAAAAATTGCTCGTCTACTAGCGTCAGGATTAACTGACCGGAGAGAACATAGAGCCACTCTTCACCGCTATGCTGATAGTGATGATCTCCTTGTCGATCGACAGGTACGATTACTCGGAGTGGATGCAAATCGGCAAGATGGTTCCCGCCAGCGAGGGAAGTGTAGCGCAGCCCATTGCCTTCTTGAAGTAGACGATCGCCTGCGCGAATTACAACGCCCGCAGAAGCTTTTCGTTCTGAAGCCACTGGCTTTGAGTTTTCTAAAGTTGAGCCAAATAGGTCGGGCAGTGAAACATCATATACCCGTGCCAAGTTAAACAGGACTGCTAGTGAGGGCTGTCGTTCGCCACCTTCTAAGCGTGACAAGTATGCCTCAGACACATCTGCTTGCTCGCTCAATTCGCTTAAAGTCCAACCCCGTTCAGTTCTTAAAGTCCGTAACTGTTGTCCTAGTTTGGTTAATTCAGACTTGAGAAGGGTTTCGATCGAACTTTCCATGAGTTTGTCTTTTAAGCAACTTAGTTCATTATATTGCCCATTAGACAAGTCGGCAATCTTTTAGGAACCCCTACAGCAATCATTTGCCATTGTCCAAAACTTCTATTTGTCTGTGCTTATTCACTTTAATCGCTCTAATTAGCTGAAACTCGAAGCTGAAGACTAAATTTAATCATACAAGTAACTTGACTGTTAGGCAAGTTACTTGTATGGTTTAGGTATCTCGATCATTTAGATGCTAACACCAGGGGTAAAACGGGAGGGCATCGATATTCATGAACCGGGGTCTGAAGAAGCCTTTGTACGCTCTGATGTTTTCCGTAATGGGACGAGGGACTATCCAGCAGGAACGTTTATTCATAATCTGATTGGCTCATCCCACATTCCTCAGTCGAAAACAGGTTGTACCTTATTTGTGTTTTACAAAGGAGGGATAAATGGTCGCCCAGATTCTTTCGATTCAGGTTGGACTACCCAAATTGCTTGGTATTGCAAATGCACTAGATCCAATGGATCGTCCTTGGTCTACTGGATTCTTCAAAGAACCGATTCAAGGGAGAATCTGGCTTGGAAGCACCAACTTAGCTGGAGATGGTCAAGCCGATCTCAAACGTCATGGCGGTGTTGAAAAAGCAGTACTGGTGTATGCGGCTGAACACTATCCCTCCTGGCGATCGCGTTTAAATTTGCCCAATCTTTTCTACGGAGCCTTTGGAGAAAATTTTACAGTTACCGCTCAAACTGAAGCATCTGTGTGTATTGGAGATATTTATGACATTGGCGAAGCTCAGGTTCAGGTATCTCAACCTCGCCAGCCGTGCTGGAAATTGTCGCGTCGCTGGCGAATCCGGGATTTAGCATTACAAGTTCAGTGCACTGGACAGACAGGTTGGTATTTCCGTGTGCTGAAAGAAGGCGCGGTTGAAGCAGGGATGGAACTTGTATTGCGCGATCGCCCCTTTCCACAGTGGACGATCGCACGGGCAAACCAAATCATGCATCACGATTTGAACAACCGAGAAGCAGCGGCTGAACTGGCAAGTTGTCCCTTGCTAGCATCGAATTGGCAACGCACTTTGCTAAATCGTGCCGCTAAAAATATCAATCCTGATTCCATCCCTCGACTTTGGGGCGAGAATTAGCAACAACGATCGTGAAAGCAATGAAGATTGTGAGGAGTTTAGAAATGTTCGCGCTTGGTTTGCAGCGGCTATTCATACTTTCAATGACAAAAAAGCAAAACGCAATAATTGCAAGGCTTTCAGCTTTTGTTTCTAGATAAAAGGGGGATAAGCATCTAGGCAAAGATTCTCTCACGACCCCCTTGACAGACTACTGATGGAAATGTAATTATTTAGGAGTCCTAAATAAATTGCAGCCATAGCTTTTCTCTACTCACCCCCAGGGCAAACGCCTCTAAATTTGCTCCTAGAATATTCGTCGCATATTTAACTTCTCCCGACCCTATGACCAAACTAGTTTTTCTCAATAAACTCCGAATTATTGCAAACACTCTCAACCCATTTTCTTCTCAATAAGCCTTAGTTTGTTGCCATTATTTTCAATAAACCGAGGAAATTTCCACCTTATTGACAAGATGCGTTTGCCCTGGGTTATGAGTCAACTTTAAGGAGCATTTGGAGAAAACAATTGAGTGTTAACCATACCCGACTCTGGGTAGTAACGATTGCTCTAGAAACAATCTTTCACAGTCGTAACAACTTTAAGTTACAAGGAGAAAAATATGATTAAACAAACATCTGCACGTAACATCTTGAGTGCTAAGAGAAATTTGGCTATTGGCGCTATAATCTCTGGTTCTCTTGTCACCTTGCCTGTTATGGCAGTTCAATTAGGCAACGGACAAATCGCCTTTAACTATCCTCCCCGTCTAGTAAAAGCTACAACTAGCTATAGATCTCCACACACGCCTGCAACTTATTATTTCACGTTGGCAATTCCTCAAAATGCGGGAGAGCCTTTGGGAGCAGTCACGATCTCTCAACGCCAGAACTCTGATACAGTTTCGTTCGATCCGAGTCGCAGTCGTGCTTTTCTCGGTAGCAGATTTGCTAGAGGTTCAGAAATACCTTTAGCGAGCATTGGCGGCGAGCAACCGAATAAACCTGGAGAAGCAACGATCGCCTTATCCACCCGTGTCACCAGGCACAACAGTCACAGTTGCTCTTAGAGCCAAGCGCAATCCTAGTGGAGGTATTTATCTATTTGGTGTAACGGCGTTTCCAACTGGAGAGAAGAGTTCTGGTCAGTTTCTCGGCTACGGTCGCCTACATTTCGGTTCCAGATAAAATCACCGTGTCCCAACTCTGACGCGCTCGGTACTTTTCATCTTCTACTCAGCAGACAAATATAAAGTAGGTAAACGAAATGCTGAAACAAATTTTGACAGGTAGTTTCATACTCACCGTATTTTTGGCAAATAGCGGAGCGACTGGAGCCAATCCTAGAGCAACGTTATTACTGTCTCAAACGCAGATAGTTCCCTCTACGACTACAACACCTGACACTGCAAATACCAGCCCTAACTCCGATCGAGAGATACCCAACCGCCCTTTGAGTAACCCTGTTCTGGAAGAATCGCAGGTGTCTCCAATACCTAAAGATGCGGTGTCTCGCCCTAACCCTAACATTAATGGCGCAGAGACTAGCTTAGATCTGAGAGTTTGTGAAGATATTCCCCTAGCTAGACCGACTGGTGGAGCTACCAGAGAAAGACTTCAAGCCATAGAACAGTGCAATTCTGACAAATAGACTTACTCATGTACCCCAATCTCAATAGTAAAGCCAGGGCAAACGTATCTAAATTTGCCAGAGAATATATATAGTGTCTTGGACTTCAACTTACGCTATATCTGGAGATAAGTTCTCAATAAGCTGCCCTTTAATGAGTTTATTCGCAACAATTAGTGGCTAATTGCCCTTTATTGACAAGATGCGTTTGCCTTGTACTCACCCCCGATCGGCTAATTCTTAAAGCATTCTGTCCGACATGATTCGCATCCAAATACTCGTTAATTGAAAGGAGATCGATCGATGAACGCGATCGCTGGTTACACCTTTGGAACTGAACAAGTTACTCATTCACCGTTGACACTCAACGACTTGGAACTGCTCAAACAGACTGTTTTGTTTACGAATGAAGATGAGAGATATCTACGGTTGGCAGGAGAAGTATTAGAAGACCAAATTGATGCGGTATTAGATGTTTGGTACGGCTTTGTTGCTACCAACTCGCATCTCGCGTATTACTTCAGCAATGCAGGGCAGCTAAACTCCGACTACTTGACTGCTGTTCGCCAACGCTTTGCTCAATGGATTTTAGACACCTGTAATCGACCTTACGATCGGGATTGGTTGAACTATCAGCAGGAGATCGGTCTGCGTCACACTTACGCCAAGAAAAACCAGACCGATCGGGTTGAAGCCACTCCTCATATTGGGATGCGGTACATGATTGCCTTCATCTACCCGATCGCAGCCACCATCAAGCCATTTCTGTCAAACAAGGGACACAGCGCAGAAGACGTTGAAAATATGTATCAAGCCTGGTTCAAATCCATCACTCTACAAGTGACGCTTTGGTGTGCTCCTTATGCCAAAGATGCATATTTCTAATCTGGAGGTATTCATGGAATTTGTTAGTGTTTTTCTAGTGTTCTCACTGTCAGTATTCAGTGTTGTCGTGCTGGCTATGGGATTGTTTTTCTTACAGCTTTGTTGGTCTTGGCATCACGCTTACTTTCGATAAAGAATTCACTATTAACGATGCTCTCTCAAAGTTGCCTCACTTTTGTCTTTGGGGTTATTTATCGCTAATGGTGAACAATCAAATACATTTCACCGGAATTGTTACCTCTCCACACTACGCAAAGGCATCAACACCGTAACGTCTTGACGGCAGCATAGCATTTTCCATTCGCTTCAGCTCCTAATTTATGCAACAAGAGGTTGTGATGAAACGTTTTCTCATTGCTTTACTC
Source organism: Chroococcidiopsis cubana SAG 39.79 (assembly GCF_003991895.1). NCBI lineage: Bacteria > Bacillati > Cyanobacteriota > Cyanophyceae > Chroococcidiopsidales > Chroococcidiopsidaceae > Chroococcidiopsis > Chroococcidiopsis cubana. The sequence goes on along the minus strand of NZ_RSCK01000115.1, from coordinate 7,379 downwards.
GGTATCAGTTTAAGCCTCACGTTGGCACTGTTTTATTCCAGTCTTAAAGCTGATGCCCGTTCTACAACTCAATCTATGGTAGCAACAGTTGCACAGTCGTCTGCTCAAGTTGTGCCAACTCCAAAGTCACCCGATCTAGAAATTTTAGGCACTAGCGTTCGTTATCTCAAAGATGCAGATTTACTGATTTTTGAGCAAACTGTGAAAGGAACGGCTGGTAAAACATTACCCCAACCTAAGGGTAGCGTTGATGGTGCACCTGTGCTGGGCTATGTCTTTCCAACGACTCTAAAACCCGAAGATGCTGGATTTGGGAAGGTCGAAGGGATTTTGGCACTGGCAGTTACGTCTCATCCAGACTTCGATGATACGCCACTGTGGGATGAGAACAACAACTCGAACTATGCCGACGATGGCATCATTTTTCATAGCCATTGGGTCGTACTGGTCAAGGACGATCGCGTCCCTGGTAGCTTATCGGTCAAACAGTTTAACAAAACCGACAAAACTGTTGTGCTTCCGCCTACCAATCCCGGTATGCCAATGTATTTTGATTCTCCTGGTTTCCCTGTTCTGCTAAAAGGTAACAAGCTCAGTGTTTTAGTTCCGGCTCAACGCATTCAATCTAAAACAAAGTTCAAGTTTGATGGCGTTGTTGCTTATATGCAAGTGAATGCCACAAACAAAAATCTCCCTATGGTTGGGGTCTATCAAGCGTACAGCGTTAGTTCAGGGGATTTAAGTCTTCCCTACAGCGTGCAACCTCAGTAACGGAGAAAATTAAATGGCTCTCAATGTTGAATTGCTAGAAAGCAGCTTTGCTCAAATTAAAGTGAATAGCTTGGAGGTGACTAAACAGTTCTACACAGTGCTGTTCACGGACTATCCAGAAGTCCAGCCTTTGTTTGCCAATACTAACATGGAAAAGCAGCGCAAACAACTGTTTCAATCTCTCGTCTTTACCGTCAATAACTTGGGTAAACCAGATGTCTTAAGCAGTGCATTGAGAGGCTTGGGCACTCGACACACTCAGTACGGTGTATTGCCGCAACACTATCCAATGGTGGGCAGTAGCTTGCTTAAAACTTTTGAGGTAAGCCTGGGTACAGCCTGGACTTCTGACGTGCAACAAGCGTGGACAGAGGCGTATGAAGTTGTGACTCAATTAATGCTGGAAGGTGCAGACTGCTCACCAGAAAGTTTGATACTAACAGGAGAATAAACAATGGATACGATTGCACTGGTTCCTAACAACTCGTTGATTACCGAAACGCCTGAGGAAGGACGGCAATTAGCCGTGAAACTGGCGCGACTGATTGTCAAGCTGACTCAACCTGATGAAGAGAAGCGCAAACAGTTGCGAGAGGTCTATGGTAACGATGCCATGATGTTGATCGCCATAGGACAAACGGTTGCTACAGAGTTTGCCACGATCGCTGCTGCTAACAACTATTGGAAGGAGTTGGGCAATGAATGACTATTGTTTAGTGGACTGTGATTTTCACGATCGGCTAGAAGCCTTGGCAACGCTGCGACAAACCTGTCGGATTTCCTACCGCACTGTAACTGGAGAAATCGTTGAAGTTCAGGATCGAATTGTGGATGTGTATGCTGCAAACCAAGCCGATTTTTTGAAGCTCAAAGACGGAACAGAGATTCGGCTCGATCGCCTGATTTCTATTAATGGCAACCCCACTCGATTTGCTTAGGAGTAGTATCATGGCAATCCAACTCAAGATCGATCGTGTCTTGCAAGGTACATTTGACCTCAAAGCGCTGAATCTTCTGTTTGTATTTCAAGTCAACTGTCCTGGTTGTTTCATCTACGGTTTTCCCCTCGTCAACAAGTTGTATTGGAAGTATCGTCAGTTGGGCTTGAATATCTTGGGACTCTCAACGGCTTTTGAGGATTTTGAGTACAACACTGCTGCCAATACAGCGTTGCTTCTGACGGAGATGAAACTGGTTGGAGCAACTCGGCAAGCATTAGGAGAATTTTACTCTCAAACGATCGACTTTCCCGTTGCAGTCGATCGAGCTACTACAGGTGCAGCACTCGTAACACCTGAAAATATTGAGGCTTTAACTGAAACGATTCCTGATTTCGATCACCTGCCCAAATCAGAGCAAACAGCACTGCGCCAAAAGGTGAACGCTTATTTGCAGCGGCACGCCAAAACATCAGCAACCTTTACATTGAATCATTTACCAGGAACACCGTCCTTTCTTCTGGTTGACCAAAACCTGCAATTACTAGATGGATGGTTTGGGCATACGCCTGAAGCAGTAGTAATTGAGCGCATTGAAAAACACCTCCGCATCGTTAAAGAAGTGACCCAGAAACTATGCGAGTAATGTGTTGAATGAACCGAATGATCGAGCTGCAATTGAAGCACTGCAAGCAATCGCTTAAACGAGAATGGTGCCATGCTGAAAACGTTAAAGTTTTGCTATACTATCTGGACTGATTCAGCCCTGCGACCCGATGCCTTAAAAGTGGCTCTCGTTGTAGGATCGTTACTCTTCGCGATTAATCATGGCGGTGCTGTGTTGCGCGGGGAAATGACCCGTGAGCGCTGGTTGATGGGGCTATTCACTTACCTGGTGCCTTATACGGTCAGTATTCATGGACAGTACTCAACGCGATCGCAACACAGAATTAACCCTTCCCGCTGAAACCCCGAATATTGGTGTCAGCGAAAATCCCTTCGATGCCTCAAGCGCGATCGAACAGCACATCTTGATTGGGCTAGAAAAAATTGGGCTGGCGCTGAAAAGTCAATCCTGGCAAGATGCTGGACAACAAGGTTTAACACCGACTCAAGGACAAATCCTGGCGCTTCTGATCGATAAAGGCGATGCTGGAATGCGGTTGTCAGAGGTGGCAAAACATCTTGCGGTTACGGCTGCTACTGCCAGCGATGCGGTTACGTCGCTGGTTGAGAAAGGGTTAGTGCAAAAAACGCGCTCGCCTCAAGATAGACGAGCGATCGCCATCACGTTGACTACTCAAGGACAGCAGACAGCAACACAAACAGCGTCCTGGTCTGATTTTTTGCTCAATACCGTGAATGAGCTATCCGAGGAGGAACAAGTCATCTTTCTGCGGGGGCTGATCAAAATGATTCGCAAGCTTCAACAACAGGGACAGATTTCAGTAGCAAGAATGTGTGTTACCTGTCAATTCTTTCAGCCCAATCGGTATCCAAGGTCAGATCGTCCACATCATTGTGCGCTGGTGAATGCACCCTTTGGCGATCGTCATCTTCGTCTCAACTGTGCCGAACACGTTGCAGCCGATCCTGAAATCGCTAAACAAAATTGGAACTTCTATCTTTCAAAGTAGGTATGTCAAATGCTGAAAACAGAATCTGCTACATCCCAGAACAGAGGCTTAACTCGTACACAATTGCAGCAAGCGATCGACTATATTCAAACTCACCTGAATCGAGATTTGTCACTGGCTGAACTAGCAAGTGTCGTCAATATCAGCCCAACTTACTTCGCGAGTTTATTCAAACAGGCGATGGGGATTGCGCCGCATCAGTATGTAATTCAACTGCGGGTGGAACGGGCAAAGTTGATGTTATCGAAAACGGATTTGGCGATCGCAAACATTGCCTTACAAGTAGGCTTCTCCAGTCAAAGTCATTTGACGCAACAGTTTAAGCGAGTCACCGGACTGACACCAAAGCAAGTTCGCCCTTTACCATAAGAATCTGACAAACTGCCCTAAGAATCTAAAAGAAGCTGAGCATTAGAGCGGGTTATCCCCAGATAGGTAGGAAAAGGACTTAGACACAATGAGAAAACGACTGGTTAATCTACAATCCATGAAGAAAACATACATAGGAAGTTGCCACTGCGGAGCAGTGCGGTTTGAGGCTGATATTGATTTAAGTGCTGGAACGAACAAATGCAACTGTTCTATCTGTACCAAAACCAGAAACTGGAACGTAATCATCAAGCCTGATGCGTTTCGGCTAATGGCAGGAGAAGACTCGCTGAGCGACTATCAATTCGGCAGAAAGACAATGCACCATCTGTTTTGTCAGTATTGTGGAGTGCGATCGTTTGCACGAGGATATGCTGAGGCGATCGGTGGGGATTATGTGGGAGTTCAACTTACTGCGTTAGACAACGTAGATCCGCAGGAGTTGATCTCAGCATCGATTCGATATGCGGACGGACGCAATAACCATTGGGAAGTGGCACCGGACGAAATCCGGCATCTCTAGTAGTCAGGTATTTTATGGAAAGCCGTCTTTTACTAAGGATAGTGGATTTAATAACTCCGGATTCTTGCATAGGATATGTTATTGTAGCGTAACGCATCATCTTCGGATTTAGCGATCGCAGACATTGCCGTACAAGTCGGCTTCTCCAGTCAAAGTTGTTTGACGCAACAGTTTAAGCGAATCACCGGACTGACACCCAAGCAAATTCGCCCTTTACCATAAGAATCTGACAAATTGTTGTAAGAATCCGAAAGACGTTGAACATTGGAACTTAGTACACTTTAGGTACAAAGAATCAGAAGCATCCTATACAAACTTCCCCGCATAGTAATATACAACTGCGAAAGACAAGCCTTTGCCACTCATCTAGCACAGATTGGAAAGGATATCCATGCCCTGGGTAGACCTATGTGCTGAAAATGCAGTCGTTCAATGTTCTTAGGCATCTATTGAATTCAGGCAAACAATGCAACGACTGAGTTGCAAGACTTAAATCACCACAAAACCAATCGTGAACACGATAGTCGCATTAATATCAGAGGTCAAATCATGAAACAGTCAGCAGATTTCTTTGTTCGTAGCGCGGTCACGGAGACTACTCGGTCATACATGGGCAGTCTCATGACTTTTCTCGTGACATCCGCCGAGACCGAAAACCGCTTCGTCCTTCTGGAACTTCGGATGAAACCGGGAAATGAGCCGCCGCCCCATCTCCACTATAACCAGGATGAGGTGTATTACATTCTAGAAGGCGAACTGGAGGTATACTGCATGGGCGAAGTCCGGACAGTGCGGGCAGGCGAAACGATCTTCCTCCCTCGGAACCAGGCGCACGCGTTCTACTACCTGTCGCCCACCCTCCGGTTCCTCGCTCTGTTGCAACCAGGCGGTCCAGACGGGTACGGTCTGGACGGGTACTTTGAAGCGATGTCGAGTCCGTCCACCAGCATGGAACTACCTGCGAACGCAACCACATACGCGCTCTCCGATCCAGCCCCCGCCATCGCGCTGGCTGCCAAGTACGGAGTCAAGATGCTGACCCCAGAAGAAACGGCGGAACTATTGCCTCACTACCCTGGCTTCGGGGTACCGCGAAAGAGCCAGAGTCATTAACCAAGAAAGGGATCGCAGACAGGAAAGATTTCTTTCTATCGGGTATGACCAAATTCTGATGTGTTAGCAGAATCTACATGTGTTGTATCGCTTTCGTGGATGGATTTACGACCACAAACAACAGTATCGATTTTTACTGTCATTTCTTGTTTCTTGGGAGATCTATCTGTTTGGTCATCAAAAGTTGCACTTTTTGCTGGGCAATAAATTCAGCCATCGTTTGACTATCAGATTTTGGTCATACTCTTTCTATCTATAGCCGTATTAGAAATTTGAATAAGGTTAGTTACTAGAGATAAGCCAGCTTTTATTGTGTGTTGTTTACCAGGAAGGAAAACAAAACGATGAATCTCAATTCATACATACAAGATTTTGGTGTTCGACCTCAAAAGCAGAATCTGGAGTGGTCAAACCAGTCTCACCTCAAATCGTCGCAGCAGGAGTTCCAGGCTGATACTTGGGTACACCTTTTGGAACTTCCTAGTACCTTTAGTTTTGACGAGGCACTGCTACTTTGTCAAATATCAGAGGATCGGTGGGCAGCGTGGATTCCCGAGCATGGTGAAGCGGTGCTACACACCCGTCAATTTTGCGCTCGCTTTTAGATGACTTAGGTACAACTCGAGTTTTGAACTATGTTAACCGCAACCCAAACCAGTGAATTTTGCTCTACAGATCTCGACAAAGAGGTTGTTCATTTGCTCAATTATGCAAGAACTAAGCTACTAACCAAGATGCCACGACAGCTAAAAATGACATCCTACCTGCGACTCTGTTGCCTCGCCATTCGCAAGCTGCGCCAGAAGCCAGGATTAGCAGGCAAGCCTAGCCTAAACGAGGTATTTGATGATTCCTATTCGCATTTACTGCAAGCACTTTGCGATCGCAATCCTGAATGGTGGAGGCATTGCTGGAGCAGCGATTGCGGCATCCTTAAATCTGACGATCCAACGATCGACAAACTACTACAACCGCTGGAGTATTTCGTCGAAATCTACACTTGCAAGTACTCAAGCAATCAAAAGCCACTTTAAACAGCAACATGAGAGAATCAGGTTCTGCTGCAAAAAATTGGAGAAGCACTATTGATTCTCAGACATTGACTAGCAAATGCCATCAGACATTGACTAGCAAATGCCAGAAGTCATTTCAACTACAAAAGGAGAAAACGATGAAACTTGAAAATAAAGTGGCTTTGATTACGGGAGCAACTTCAGGAATTGGCAAGGCAACCGCTAAAGCATTCGGTGTTGCAGGAGCTAAAGTGGTTTTCTCAGGACGACGCGAACCAGAAGGTAAAGCAACGGAAGCTCAGCTACGAGATGTTGGCGTTGACTGTTTATTTGTGCAATCGGATGTCTCGAACGAAGCCGACATAAAAGCGCTTGTGCAAACCACAGTCGAGAAGTTTGGGAAACTCGACTGTGCCTTCAACAATGCGGGCATTGAGGCACGCTCTAAACCCCTGCACGAACAGTCGATCGAAGACTTTGACAAACTGATGGCGGTCAACGTGCGGGGACTGTTCTTGTGCATGAAATATGAAATCCAGCAAATGCTGACTCAAGGAGCTGGGGCGATCGTCAATACCTCCGCGATAGCAGGGTTGATTGCGTTTCCAGGGATATCTCCGTATGTCGCAAGTAAACATGCCGTCGTGGGGCTGACACGAGCGGCAGCACTCGACTATGCCAAGCAGGGCATTCGGATTAATGCGGTTAATCCCGGCGCTATTGCGACTGAGTTGTTTGCTCGTAGCATTGACCCGGTGGGCATCACAGCGGATGATTTCGCATCTATGGCACCAATGGGACGCATAGGACAGGCAGAAGAAATTGCTCAAACAGTTGTTTTTCTCTGTTCTGATGCTGCCAGCTACATCACTGGACAACCGTTGGTTATCGATGGCGGATTCACAGTGAGTTGATCGAAACCTTGAGCAGTTTAACGATTAAGGCGGTTTCTATCAAACAGAATACCAGTTGAGCTAAGATGCAATTATGCGCTCAACCTTGTAGGAGCAAAGCC
>NZ_RSCK01000114.1:4364-18255 GCF_003991895.1 Chroococcidiopsis cubana SAG 39.79 | reverse complement strand
CATCAAGCGATTGCTAAGTTTTATCATTACAAACGTCGCCTTTCCCAATCGCTCAGCTATCTACAACTGTAGTACTAGTTAGAGTATATTAACTCTGGCTGCATTAAAATCGCCTTTCGTATCGTAGCTGCGGCAGATTCCAATGTCTGTTGGTCTATTAACGATTACGGACTCAGGTACGGCAATCTAGACCGAGAGACGAAGAAAAAAAGCAGTTCTAACAATTCCTAGAGCAGCTGAAATCTTGAGGAGTTTCCATCTACGGTAGCTAGCAGGCTCCTGTGTGGTAGAACACCAAATTTAAATCCAGAGTATTGCAAAATTGTCAGCGAGAGATTGCAGATTTTCAGTCTGAAGCTTCTCGCGGCAGAGGTGCAGGCATTCGAGCGAATGTCAGACAAATTTTTGACCCGCGATCGCCTGAGCATTAGCACATGCGCCGGCTCTAGGCTGGTCAAGTATAGATCGTGATGTTCGCATGTATTGTCAAAAGTACCGGCAGTCATTGCAGCTCTGGAATGCATACTAAACAATGCAGAGAAAAAATTACCAAAAGCTTGAGAATAAGCCATGAGTGTTGCGATCGTTACTGGCTCTGCTGGTCTCATTGGTTCGGAAGCAGTACGTTTTTTTAGCGCTCTCGGTATGCATGTCGTCGGGATCGATAACGATATGCGTAGCTTTTTTTTTGGAGAGGAAGCTTCCACAAGATGGAATCTTAGGCGTTTACAATCTCAGATTAGAGAGTACACTCACTACGATGTAGATATCCGAGATAGCGATCGCCTGGATGTCATTTTTCAGTACTACAAACAAGACATTGCCCTTGTCATTCATACCGCAGCCCAGCCATCTCACGATTGGGCTGCACGCGATCCGTTCTCCGATTTCTCGGTCAATGCCAACGGTACGTTGAACTTGTTACAAGCAACGCGCCAACATTGCCCAGACACCCCATTTATCTTCACTTCCACTAACAAAGTCTACGGAGACTTACCCAACTTTTTACCCCTAGTTGAGTTAGACCGCCGCTGGGAGATCGATCCCGCTCATAAGTATGCTTTGGGGATCTCTGAAGATATGAGTATCGATCGCAGCAAGCACTCTCTATTCGGAGCTTCTAAGGTTGCAGCCGACGTATTAGTCCAAGAATACGGTCATTACTTTGGCATTCCTACTGTTTGCTTTCGGGGTGGCTGTTTGACCGGACCCAGCCATGCGGGAACGAAATTACACGGCTTTCTCGCTTACTTGATGAAATGTACCGTGACTGGCGATCCCTACACGATCTACGGTTATCAAGGCAAACAAGTCCGCGATAACATTCACTCCTCAGACTTGATTGCGGCATTTTATGAGTTCTATCTCAACCCTGGAATCGCTGAAGTTTACAACATCGGCGGTGGTAGAGAAAGCAATTGCTCAATGCTAGAGGCGATCGCTTATTGCGAACAAATTGCTAGCAAGGAGTTGAACTACTCTTACACCGATGAAAATCGCAGTGGCGACCACATCTGGTACATCAGCGATTTATCGAAGTTTAAAGCTAAGTATCCAAATTGGTCGATTAAATACGACGTACCGCACATTTTGCGGGAGATTTACAGCCAAAACTGTGAAAGGTGGTTAAAGTACAGTGATTAATCGAGGCAAACACTCCATCTTAGGAATTAACATCCACGCTATAGATTACGAATTTGCTGTCAACAAAATTGTTGTTGCGGCTGAAAAGAGAGTTCCCTATGCGGTCAGTGCGTTAGCCGTTCATGGCGTGATGACGGGATTTTTAGACCCCATTCACGCCCGTCGATTGAACGGTATGGATCTCGTAGTTCCTGACGGACAACCCGTGCGCTGGGCGCTGTGGTGGCTGCACAAGCAAGGATTACCCGATCGCGTCTGCGGTCCCAAGCTGACGCTCAGAATCGCTCAAGCTTTTGCTGAAAAAGGATTGAGTGTCTATCTATATGGCAGTCAAATAGAAGTATTACAGCAATTCGCTTGTCAGTTGCAGCAACGCTTTCCCCAGCTCCAAATTGCGGGCATGGAGCCTTCTAAATTTCGCCGTCTCTCTTCAGAGGAACGGAAAGAGTTAGTGGCTCGGATTAAAGCCTCTGGAGCTAGTACCGTACTTCTTGGTCTTGGTTGTCCTCGACAAGAAGTTTGGGCTTACGAATATCGCCAAATGCTAGGCATCCCCATCTTAGCTGTGGGTGCTGCCTTCGATTTTCACGCTGGTAGGCTAGCGCCAGCACCGCAAACAATGCAAGATTTGGGATTGGAGTGGTTATTTCGTCTGCTACAAGAACCCAGACGCTTGTGGCGGCGCTATATCCTGCTCAATCCGCTTTATTTATGGTATGTTGGCTTTCAGTTACTCGGTTGGAAAAAATTTGTGCCACCTGCTCCTGACGGTAGCGAACCGATTGAATCTTACGGGTAATCTATAAACGACGTGCAAATTTTGCACGAGGTTTAATCGTCATTATTTGACAGTAAATGCTGCGCTAAACTCCGTGAAGACAGTTGACGGGTGTTTTATTCTGCTCTCTGCTCCCAGCTCGTCCCTGCTCCCTGCTTCGCAGCAAGAGCGATCGCGGCGGGTAAAATTCGATATTCTTGCTGGTGAATTCGTTGGTGTAGAGTTTGGGGGGTGTCGTCAGGTAAGACGGGTACGGCTGCTTGGAGCAAAATGCGCCCGCTATCAACTTCGGGAACGACTATATGCACCGTACAACCTGCGATTTTTACACCAGCAGCAAGGGCTTGTTCTACTGCCTGAATGCCGCGAAAGCTGGGTAATAAACTGGGATGGATGTTAATAATTCGTTCGGCAAAAGCATTGATGAGTACTGGCGTGACAATTCGCATCCAGCCCGCCATTATAACCCATGATACGTCATATTGATGTAAAGTTTGAACAATTTGACGATCTAGATCTTCACGGCTGGGAAAGTGACGATGATTGAGCAAAACGGCAGGTACGTCACGATTTGCAGCTCGAACTGCGACTTTCGCTTCTGGGTTATTGTAAATTAGAACTTGAATTTTAGCATTAAGTCTACCTTGGGCGATCGCCTCTGCTACAGCTTCAAAGTTACTGCCATTTCCGGAAGCAAGTATACCTAGTTTAATTGGTTCTCCTGGTATCCATAGATCGGTGGGATCGACCGGAGAAATTAAGCTGGCAGTAGAGGCGGTGGTTGCTGGGATCGTCATACAGCATTTTATCGAGCAAGGTGTTGACTCAGTCATTATCCATCATTCGACTGGCGATCGCCTCACTCCGACGTTAAAAATTACCAGGAACAGTTATCAGTTATCAGTTATCAGGGAGCAGTGACCACCAACCACCAACTACCAACTACCAACTACCATCAACTCTTGACTCCTCCCTGGTCCCTTTAATGAGTAAAATAGCCCTACAAAGTTAAAATACAAAGTATGGCTTTTGAGCGTTCTCGCAAGCAACTGCTAGATAACGATGCGATCGCAGCATGGATTTTTCTCACGCCAGCGCTGCTCATGCTAGGAATATTCCTAATATTTCCCATTGCTTATCTGTTTTATCTCAGCTTCACTACAGGAAGTTTTACCGCTGCTGGCGTGCGCTGGGTAGGGTTTAACAATTACTTACGACTAATTCTCAATCCTGATTTTTGGCAAGTTCTTAGTAATACTTGCTATTTTACCATTGCTACAGTAATTCCCAGTTTAGTGATTCCTTTAGGTTTGGCAGCACTATTAAACCGCAATATAGCTTGGCGAGGTCTATTACGCAGTGCCTATTTTCTCCCTTCAATTGTGTCTATTGTCGCCGCTGGGTTAGGATTTCGCTGGCTATTTCAAACCGAGGGACCAGTCAATACATGGTTGAATGCAATTGGAATTTCTCCGATTCCCTGGCTAGGTAGTAATATTTGGGCAATGCCAGTCATCATTTTATTGAGTATTTGGAAGCAGTTAGGCTTCAATATGGTGGTATTTCTAGCTGGATTGCAGGCAATTCCTCCCAGTCGTTATGAAGCAGCAGAATTAGATGGAGCAAATGCTTGGCAGCAATTTTGGTATATTACTCTACCAGGATTGAGACCGACGTTAATCTTCGCTACGATTACAACAGCAATTTTTACTTTGCGGGGTTTCGAGCAAATTTATGTCGTGACTGGGGGAGGACCTTTAAATTCTACTAATATTTTAGTTTATTACATTTATCAAGAAGCTTTTGGGCAATTCGATTTCGGTTATGCTGCGGCTGCGGCTACAGTTTTGTTATTGGTAGCGCTAGTTTTAGTTTATATTCAGTTGCAAACTTGGGACGAAGAGTAGAAGCACGCTATATATATTTTTTGCTACAAATTAACGAAATACAACTAAAGAAGATGCTGTTTTTGCTTGCTGTCTCGCTTTCTCTATAGCACTCATAGTTTGTAATGAAAGAAAACCAAAACCTACCTTGGAAGCCATATCGAGGAGAGTCACAAACATTGTTTCCACGCTAATATTTAAGAAATTCAAACCTGCGGGACTCAGAAGCCAGACTATCGGGTAAAGCGTCCATATTGTCAAGTGGACTTTTAGCAATTTGTGAAAAGCTGGAATAACTCTAGGGAAGGTACGTTCTACTTGTGGGCGATATTGGTTAAGGAGAAGATATACAGTAGCACAGTAAGCTGCACAACTGACAATATACCAAATATAATTAACTGGATAGGGTGAAATAGTAGCAACAAAACCAGCAGCAATTGTATAAGCATTTGCTCCTAACAAGCTCGCTGTAGTTGTCACGCTAGTTTTTCCAAGATATGTGAGAATTAAGAGCAACAAAGGCGTAGAAATAAACCAAGAAACATATCTGACCCAGAAAGTGGGACGACCGTTAATAAAGTCTACTCCTTGACCGAGAGCCATAATTAAATAAAGTCCAGCCGCGATCGCGCAAACGAAAAAGTTGAGCGTGTACAAAATTTGCCAACGCTGATTTTTCGCATTGTGAGCGCCAATTCCAAAAACGATCGCACCAAACGACATACCAAATACACCAAGCCACTGCCAGAGAAATGTCATATTTCTATAACTTATATAACTGATAACTTGCGATATAACTTTCCATATGCGAGCCAGTGGTTATGTGAGAATTACCAGCAACCGCTGGCATTTGCTTAGCTTGATTTAGATGTTCGTCAACTACATTACTCCCATACTGACTAATTGGCTAGTGTCAATTTTTTGAACTGTTGGCATAATTTGCGAATATGGAAAAGAGATGTTACATAACACCATCATTTGAGATTAACACTGTAATTCGAGAGCTAGTATGGTTAAATGTAATTCCTTAAGCTTGAGTGAATTTCATCATAAAGTACTTGCCTGATGCCAACGCTCGGTCTTGGTGCTTGGCGCTCGTCCTTCGTCATCCCAAGAAAAAGCCTAAGTCAAAAAATCTTCTTTCTGACTTAGGCTTTCTAATTTAGGCTTTGACGTGCAGACTATGAGGAATTATAAATCCTCTTCCTTGTATCTCCAATCATGTCCTAACTATCTGAGCGGATTGCGGCTCTAATTGCTAAAAGCATCCTTGATAGAGTCAACAGTACGCTTGACAGCGTTCATGTTTTTGTCTACTGCTTTTTCAGTCCGAGCGGCATCTTCCTCAGCTCTTTGCTCAATCCGATCTCGATCTCGCTTGGCTTTGCGCTCAACGCCACTACCCTCGTCGTCAGCTCGATCGACTTTAGCAGCATTTTTGTTGGCAGCTCGCTCAACTTTGTTTGCCGTATCTCGGATCAAATTCTTGGAGCCTTTAGCAACATCATCGGCTGCTTCTTTAGTTCGATCGCCCATATCTGCCGCTGCGATCGAAATCGGAGCGGGACTAGCCATTGCTACAGGGTTTGAGAACAAGGCAAAGTGCCATACAAAGCCGATCGCCGACAGAAAAAATAGCGTTGTTGCCAGAAAACGTCCCAAAGTCGAAACTTGTTGCTTCAAATATGTCAGTTTCATCGGATACAATCTCTATACGATTTAGCATTTACAGTACTCCAACTAACTCATCTGCTAGATCGTTCTGCGGATAGAGGGTTTTCAAGTTACTCAGTTGTTAACTAAATTTCCTCCTTTCGGTAGACTAGAAGTCGTTCCTTAATTTAATCCTCGCCAGTAGCAACAGTCATCCTATTTGATTTAGAGAGCTGATGGTTTGAAGATTACGGGTACTACATCCATCGATCGCCACAAGGCGATCGCAGATTTAAACGAAGAACATCACAATGGTGGATGCATCGTTAAGACATGCTGCTTATATTTGCGTAGCGGTAGCGGATGATACCACCAGATGACGATCCAAGAGTAACGAACCAATAATGAATGCAAAAATTAAAAATCAGCCTGGAAGACCGCGTAGTGTAGAAGCCGATCGCGCTATTCATAGAGCCACCTTGGAACTCTTAGCCGAGGTGGGTTACGAGCGCATGAGTATAGAGGCGATCGCTAGCCGTGCAGGGGTGGGAAAAACCACAATTTACCGTCGCTACAACTCAAAAGAAGAACTGGTGGCAGATGCGATCGAAAGCCGTAGAGAAGACGTAGAAATTCCAGATACGAAAAACTTTTGGAGCGATATCGATTTAATTATTGCCAGTGCTACCCAAATGACCTTAGATCCTCTGGGACGGCAAATTGTAGCTTTAATTATCAGTACAGCATCTAACAATCCCCAGTTTGCTCAGGTTTACTGGGCGAGATATCTCCAACCCCGTCGCCAAGCCTTTGCTGCTGTCATCGCACAAGCAAAAAGCAGACAGGAAATTGCCACAGATATAGATGCCGATCTTGTCTTCGACCTCATCAGCGGTATCATGCTTTACGGATTGGTATTTCCACCTACAAACGAGTCGTATCAAGCATACGTTCGTCGTGCTGTTGGTTTAGTTGTAAAAATGTAATTGTCATCTAATTTTGAAAATTTAGACTTCAACCGAATGTCTACTTTACCATCAGGATGCAATCTTCGCCCTGCCAATGCTAAAGATGCTTGGGCAATTCGGAAGTTGGTGCTATCGGCAAAACTCGACCCGACGCAGTTACGCTGGCAACAATTTTCAGTCGTTGAATGCAACGGACGAGTCGTTGCTTGCGGGCAGTTACGGGCTTTTGCTGGGGCGCAAGAATTGGGTAGTTTAGTGGTTGCCTCTAACTGGCGGGGTAAAGGCTTGGGGTCGTACTTGGTGGAATATTTAATTGAACAAGCAACTCAGCCGCTTTATTTAGAATGCTTGGGGCGTAAACTAGCAGAGTTTTACACTCGCTTTGGGTTTGTTGCAGTTACATGGAAAGAATTACCGCGATCGCTCAAATTTAAGTTTGCTTTGTCTGACTTGGCAGCGAAAATCGGTGTTCCTGTAACAATTATGCGTTATTCAAAGCTGTAGTCGTTAATCATACTAGAGAGCAGGGAGTAGGGAGCGCACGAGCAGAGGAGGAAGCAGGGGAGCAGGGGGAAGAAGAGAGCTGAGGAAGCTGAGGGAGCAACTACCGATTACCAACTACCAATTCCCCACTCACTGCTGTAAAACAAAACGCATGAGTCTATCTTTTGAGAGAAACACTGCTGTAATTCTTGCCATAAAATCGAACAATAAGTTCGATAAAAAGTGGCGATAGTGTTACTATGGCGAATTCAAAATCGGCAAAAAAATCCGCTGCTCAGATTAACAAAACTACAGATAATGAGACAGCAAAAGTTGCCCGCACTATGTCTCCAGAGACAGTTGTAGCAGACGAGTTACCACCAAAACCCGATTATCCCCGCTATCGCGTCACTCCCAACGAACCAATTCAGCTAAGTCAAATCGACCCAGATACTTGTGAAAGCTATCAGAGCAAGAAAGAGATAGAAGCAGAACTAGAGTATTATCGCGATCGCTTGAGTTTGTTACAAGAACGCCTGTACGCCGAGCAGCAGCGCAGTCTACTCATCGTACTGCAAGCAATGGATACTGGTGGGAAAGACGGCACAATTAAACATGTTTTTCAGGGAATCAATCCTCAAGGTTGTCGAGTTTGGTCTTTTAAAAATCCCAGCCAAGAAGAATTGAGCCATGATTTTTTGTGGCGCTACCATCAGCGGACACCGCAACGAGGCATGATTAATATTTTTAATCGTTCTCACTACGAAGATGTATTAATCGTGCGCGTTAAACAACTCGTGCCGGAAGCAGTATGGCAGAAAAGATATCACAGCATTAATGAATTTGAACAAATGCTGGTTTTGAATAATATTAGTATTATTAAGTTTTTTCTACATATTTCTAAAGACGAACAAAAACGTAGATTAGAAAAGCGGCTGGAAGACCCAGATAAGCGATGGAAATTTTCTATTAACGATGTCAACGAGCGGAAATTATGGGATGATTACCAACAAGCTTATGAAGATGCAATTAATTATTGCTCTACAGAGTATGCTCCTTGGTATGTCGTTCCGGCAAATAAAAAGTGGTATAGAAACTTAGTTATTGCTCGGGCGATCGCTGATACCTTAGAAGCAATGAATCCACAATATCCAGCAGCAGCACAAAATTTAGAAAATATAACTATTCCCGATTAACAGTTATCAGTCAGTTATCAGTGGAGAAGAGAGTAGAGAGCAGGGAGTAGGGAGAATTAGTTTTGACTTTTAGCTTTTGACTTTTGACTTTTTTGTTGATGCTTATTCCGAGCGTAAAGCTTTGACCGGATCGAGTTGGCTGGCACGGAGAGCAGGAATAAAACCAGCACCCATACCGACTAGTAAAGCTGAAGCTAGCGCTAGACTTGCGGTGCTGGGTTCAAATTGATAGGGTAAGTTAAATGTATCGGCGACTGCAATAGCAATTCCATGCACCGTCCCTATGGCGATCGTCCCGCCGATTAAACTTAAAAGCGCAACTTCTAAAATAAATTGCGCCATAATATCTTGCTGAGTTGCTCCCAAAGCCCGACGCAAACCGATTTCTGGCGTGCGTTCTATCACTGAAGCGATCGTAATATTGGCAATACCCACACCTCCTACAAGTAGGGAAATTGCACCCACTACAGTTAACGCTTGGGAGGCTAGCTGCATGATTTTTTGCTGTTGAATGATGTCTTCCACATTGTTCCAAGACCAATAACTTCGCCCTGGAAAACGTTGTGCCAAGAGTTGCTGGACTCGATTACCAAAAGCTTCAAGGTCTTCAATTCGGCGAGGACGAAGCTGAATCGTATCGACAGCACGGCTACCTGTAAGAGAACTATAAACTGGTAGCGGTACTAACAATTGTCCTTCAGGTGGTGCATTTTCCTGCATTTTAGTTGGTACGACTCCCACCACTACGTAGGGTCGATCGTTAGCATAGAGGCGTTGTCCAACTGCTTGACCATCTTTAAATAACTTATCCGCCAAAAAGCGATCGATCGCAACCACAGGTCGGTAGTTGGCGAAATCAGCAGCAGTAAAAAACCGTCCTGCTTCCAACGGTCTACCCAAGGTGAGTAAAAAATCTGGGGTCACTGCCATCATCTGAGGACTAGCTTCTTCAGTTTGAAATACAGTTTCTGCCGAACCCACCCAAGCTGCGCCACTACTCGCCCGTAAGCCAGAGAGTCGTTGGCGGAAAAATTCCAAATCTGCTAGGCTCATTTGAGCGCTCAAGTCGCTGCCTGCTTGCCAATTGAGTCCTACCATAATCTGAGGCGCGTCTCTTTCTGCTAATCGTTGGGCAATAACAATCCGGCTGATACTACCAACTTGAAGCGTAGCACTGACCGCAGCCACACCCATAAATACTCCTAACGCCGTCAAAGCAGAACGTAGGGGATTGCTACGCAAAGAGTCAAAGGTGAGGATTAGCAGTTCGACTGGTGAAAGGCTCATTGGATAGTTGGTAGTTGGTAATTGGTAGTTGGTAGACTGACAACTGCTCCCTGCCCCCTAATAACTGATAACTGGTGTTCCTGGGGTCAGGGTGGCTTCGGCGGGGGGTAAAATGACTTTTTCGCCAAAGTTCAATCCAGCAGCAACTTCAGCGGTGAGCAATCCTTCTAAACCCAATTTAAGATATCGTTTCTGAGCTTTGTTTTGACTGTCTTTTACCCAAACAAAAGGACGTTGTTCGGTGCGTTGAATAATTTCTGAATTCAAGACTAAAACGTTGCGCCGCTGCTCTAGTACGATTTCAACGTTTACGCCGCTACCTGGAATGAGCGATCGCGTGGGGGTGTCAAGCTTGACAGTTGCAGGTACTCTAGGTTGATTCGATCGATCGCTGCTACCACCACTACGACCGCTTTGTTTTTGACTTTCTTCGGGAGTCACTGCCTGGGGATATACGCTTTGGATTGTGCCAGTAAAAGTTTTGGCGTTAGGCGCGATCGCGCTGACGCGAACCACTTGATTGACTCTGACTTGAGCGGCGTTTAGAGGAGAGAGCAAAAGCTTGATTTTCACTTGCGCCGGATCGCCTACCGTCAACAGATCGGTACGCAACTCAACTCCATCACCATTTTTGACGCTGACTCCCAAAACCGTGCCATCTAGCGGCGATCGCACTAATGTATCTTGGAGTTTTTGCTGAATGCTTTGACGTTGAAGCTGCTCGATCTGAAGCTGGATTGTCGCGTTTTGAGCTTCCAACTGAGCATTGCGGATGTCAGCTTCATTCTGCCGCACTTTATCTTCTAGCTCTTGGACTTGTTGTTGCGCCACGGCTCCTTCTTGTGCCAAGGCATCTAGTTTTTTACGAATTTTTTCATCAGCGATCAGCTGTTCCTGAGCCTCCAAGATTTTTTGGCGATTGCGTACCAAAGTAGCTTGCGCCTCTAGTATTTTCAATTGCTGGTTGGCTAAAGCAGTTTGGCGCTCGGGATAGCGGAGAATGACGAGTACTTGATCGGCTTTCACTTGATTTCCCGGCTGGACTAAGACGCGATCGACAGCGCCTTCAGTGGGCGACTTGATCGTTCGTTGTCCCTGAAGTTCTACAGTACCGCTTTCGTCAATTGTATTTTCTACGGTTCCTGTTTCTACGGCTACCGTTTGTACTGTCACTGGTTCGGCAGTGGAATTGAAAACCAGAAAGTAACCCAGCCCGCTAGCTAAGCAAATTCCGGCTAGAGTCGCCGACCAAGCTAGCCATTGTATCCCAGAACGAAATTTGTGTCCCTGTTTTCTGCTCACGATTGACCAGGTGTCAGTTATCAGTTATCAGTTATCAGTTGTCAGGGTATGGGTAGTTGGTAGTTGGTAGTTGACTGTTGTTGCACCTGAAGCCCCCCTGCTCCCCTGCTCCCCTGCTTTCTTCCCCTGCTCCCTCAGCTCCCTCAGCTCTTATTTCATGGCGGCTTCAAGTAAAGGTGGCAGGACGTGACGGGCATCGAAATATTCTTGGGCGATCGCTCTTGCCGCTTGGCAGTGGAATTCGTAGCGGCTGTTAACTGCTTCAATCCCCGCGATCGCTTCCTCTAAGTTACTAAATGCGATCGCGCCTGCACCAGTAGGTAACCAATCAGAAAAACCCGTGTCTTGAATCACCACAGGACGACCGCTAGCGAGATAGCAGGCGCTGCGTTCGCTAAACACACCACTCCAAGTTACGGCAAAAGCATCCTTGGTTATACTAAACTCTGCCTTCGATTGTTGAATGTATTCTTGGTAAGTCCAGGGCGATCGCGTCGGTGGCTCTCGCACTCTCCAGCCTTTAGTTGCCAGTTGCTCGGTGGGTGTATTACCTCCACTCACTGCCAGCTCCAAGATCGAGCCTACCCGCTTTGGCAAATCTATGTAAGGGGGAAAAGCATCTGCCTTTAAGCCATAGCGAATACCTTTGTATTCTCGCGCTGGATAACTTTCCCATTGCATGACTGTCGTAAATTTGGCTGCGGCATCAGTTAAAGGCTTTACCAACCAGGTATCGAGAACGATCGGTTGGCGCGTGGGTTGCCAGGGAAACCCATCATCGGGAACAGTACATTTGCTCTGACCGATATTTTCCGCACAAGAAAAGAAAGTTGTATGCTGTCGCGCTTGTTCGTAGGCATAAGCATCGGTGAGGTGGCGAATTTGGGTGAAGACAGAATCTCCCTCAACTAATGCACGGGCGGGAATTTGCAGCAGCCAAGGGCGCAGCGGGTTAACTCCATCTAAATTGAGTAACAGATCGGCAGTAGTGCAAATCTCCTTAATCCGGTCAGCACAACCTCCCAACCACGAACTTGTATGGGCATCGTAATACGCCCAGCGATCGCCCAAACCAACTCGCTCGAAAATACTGGCAGCATATTTCAAGCCATAAGTAGGATCGATATCCATATAACCGCGCGTCGGGTCGTAGCAAGAGGGATAATCATCGCTATCTTCGATGAAATAAACATCGTGACCCAAATTTGCTAGCCCCATTAGGTATTGCAAAGGATGCCAAGACATTCCACCCAAAGGTCCACGCACGATGTATCCGAGGACGACGATTCGCAGGCAACTGGCGCGATCGGGAGTGGGAGAGTGGGAGTCAGCAGGGACGGGTTTGGAAACCCGCCCGTACAGGAGTGGGAGAGTGGGAGTCGTAGGGGCGGGTTTAGCAAATAGCTCCCCGATTGAGACAGTAAATCTTCGGTCAAAACCCGCCCGTACAGGAGTGGGAGAGTGGGAGTCGGGAAATTTTGACTTTTGACTTTTGAATTTTGACTTTTGCATCATGGTTGAAGCCCGTACACAACAAGGCGGGTATTTTTCAACACGCAGCGACAATGCGATCGCAAATAACGTTCCAGCTCAGAATAGTAATCGAACCACCAAAACGCCGACCAGCCAAAAACGATAAACTGCACCCCTTTGCTCTGCAAACGTTCCAGTTCTTGAATTGCCGTTGCATCATCTGCTGGTGCGCCCCAGTACTGTCCATCTTTTTCCAGAAAAGGAATTGCTGGTGCAGAGGCGATCGCTTCCCCTTGCCACTGACCGTCATCAACGAGAATGTATGCTTCTTCTGGGGGGATTAACCGAGCAATTTCCTGGCTGGCTAATTGCAATCGTTCTTCCCAAGTTTGTTGCATGTGAGGTAGAGCCATTTGCGTGTATTCGCTTTGGCGTGCGTGTAGAGCAAGAAAGCGCTCGGCAAGCCATTGTCGATAGTTCTCGTTCCTAGCGCGATCGCTTTGCAACAGATAAGCGACAGCATCGGTAATTTCAGCAATGACACCAATTGGTCCGTTGCGATCGAAGCGCCAGTCTGTTTCGGTAATCTGTCCTGAGTGCAGGCGGACTTGAGCGAGTTCTCGGGCTAAAAAGAAGATGTCAAACTTGGCAGCCAGCCGATAGATCGTCGTCAAGTCAAATGTATGCTTGGAATGGGGACTATCAAACTGTCCCACGACTGCCAATGCTGAAGCGCGAAAAAACAGACTAGAAGTATAAACCGGACAACCCTGCCAGGAAATCGTCTGTTCGAGGAAATCTAGACCCTTAACCAAGCCTTCAGAAATTTTTCCCGTGTGCTGTAAGTCTAAGGAATTACCAGCAGCATCGATCAGCCTCACCATTGCAAATGAAAACCCGACTTGCGGATGCTCGTCTAAAGCTCGGACAGATTCGCTTATCAACTCTGGCAGCATCAAATCGTCATCGCTCAGAATTGTTAAATAAGGACTAGTATTTAATTCAATAGCGAGATTCCAATTACCTAAACCACCAATATTAGTTTCGTTACGAATGTAAGTGACGCGATCGTCGTCTTCAGCAAGCGATCGCACGACTGTTTCAGTATCATCAGTCGAAGCATTGTCGAGTACCATCACCCGAAAGTCTGGATAGTCTTGAGCTAAAACACTTGCCAAACTGAGCTTGAGTAACTGCGATCGATTATACGTAGTTAGGGCT
>NZ_RSCK01000114.1:0-4252 GCF_003991895.1 Chroococcidiopsis cubana SAG 39.79 | reverse complement strand
CCCTTGTCCCCCTTGTCCCCCTTGTCCCCCTTGTCTAACCAACTCCTAACTTCCCGCTTTTTCAATCAAATTCGTCAGTACCTTATCCGAGTCGAAATATGCTTGCGCGATTTCTCTGGCGGCTTTGGCGTGTCGCTGCGGGTTGGTTTTTAATTTCTCGATTGCCTCTGCTGCTTGAGCTGTTGTCGTAAATGTCAATAGCCCTTCCCCAGTAGGAATGGTTTTGCTAAAGCCTGTATCTTGTAGAATCACTGGTACGCCAAGGGCGAGGTAGCTGGCTGTGCGACAAGAAAACCAACCGCTTTGACTGGCAACGTAAGCATTTTTGGCTATACTCCATTCGCCAAAGGAATGAGCAAGATAATCTCGGTAAACCCAAGGGTTGTGGGAAACTTCGTAGCCATCGCGCACAATCCAACCGCATTCTTGCAGCCTCTCCACTGGAGCGGAACCACTTAAAGCTAATTCGAGTGGTAGCGGACTGTGAGATGGTAAATCCATGTAGCGCTCGAATTCGCTACTTTTTCCGGTATAAGCAACGCCATTTACTATTGGACCCTTTTCTTTTGGTTCCCACGATGCAACGGTTGTCAATACGGGTCGCCGCTCTGTGACTGGTACGGCTGCTCGGTCGAAGCAGTCTAATACTATTGGTTGGCGTGTGGGTATCCAGTCAAACGATTCGCAGGGAACTTTACAATCAGTAGCGCCTATATTTTCTCCAAAGCTGAAGAAAACGTCGTGATGTTCCTGCCACCAAGCAACGCGGGCGGCGACTTCCGCAGGGGAACCAGTCAGCAGTCCGGCTTGGGTGTATAAAGGATCGGTATCGATTAATATGACTTTGGCATTGGTAAAGTTTTCCTCGCGCATCCAATGCCCAGCAGAAATGTGGAGTAACAGGTCGGCACTGCGGCAGAACTCGACGACATCGTGCCAAGGACGACCATAGGTTTTGCCAGTCACATCGCGAAAAAACCAGCGATCGCTCAAACTCTCGTCTAAAACTGCCAATTCTCGCGCTAAGAAGGCAGCGTTTTTCGACCCATCCTCCACAAATGTTTTCGCAATCGGGTCGTAACACCATTTACCCGTATCTTCTATATATAGGACATCATGACCGAGCCGTTGCAATCCGAGTAAGTATTGTAAGTAATGCCAAAACATGCCCCCAAAGGGATACGTCCCAGCTAAACCAGCGATCGCAATCCGCAGCGACATATTTATTTCTCCCCCTGTAAACTGAACTGGGTACGGTAGAGCGCCGCAAATGCACTCCGCTGACTCATCAATTCGGCAAATGTACCTTGTTCGACAATCTGCCCAGCTCGTAACACGACAATTGAATCAGCCTGACGCACGGTTGAGAGTCGGTGGGCAATAATTAAGGTTGTCCGTCCGACTGTGAGTCGATCTAACCCTTCCATAATCAGTGCTTCAGTTTCGGCATCCACTGAGGAGGTGGGTTCGTCCAAGATTAAAATAGGTGCATCTAGTAAGATTGCTCGGGCGATCGTCAAGCGTTGTCTTTCCCCTTCTGAAAGAGTCGCTCCCCTTTCGCCTACTACCGTGTCGTACCCTTGGGACGTACTGACGATTAAATCGTGAATTCGAGCAAGACGGGCAGCAGTCACGACCTCTGACAGGGCTGCATCGGGGCGACCGTAAGCGATGTTCTCCCGAAAGCTGAGGGGAAAGACGATCGGCGGTTGCAGCACCATACCGATTTGACGACGCAAGGATTTCAGTTGAAATTCTCGCACGTCAACTCCATCAATTGTGACTCGACCGACTTGCGGATCGTAAAAGCGTGGTAGCAGGCTAACTAAAGTCGATTTTCCCGCTCCCGTGGGACCGACAATTGCCACTTTCTGTCCCGCCCGCACGCGCAAATTTATTTGTTTCAGCGTCGGCTGGTCGGGCAGATAATCGAAACTGACATTATCCCAGACAATTTCTCCCTTAGCTCCAACTGTAGGGAATGTTTTAGTTCCCTCTGGCAGATCTCGCTCGATATCCAAAATTTCAAACACTCGCATCACGCCCACCTGCGCCCACTGAGTCATTCCATAGGTTTGACTGATGCTATTAATTGGGTCGTAAAGCGAGGCAAGATAAGAGGTAAACAACACCAACTCGCCTACTGTCAATTCACCAGCTAAAACTTGATTGGCAGCAACCCACACGACTAAGGCAGTACCCACGGCGCTAACTAAACTGACTACCCCAGAGTAAAGACTTTGTAGATTATAAAGTCGCAAGCGCGCTGCTAAGCTCTCCCGACTCGCCGCCATAAACTTGCTGTGTTCTTCATCTTCTTTGGTAAAAGCCTGGATGATCCGCATGGCAGAAATATTTCGCTGCACGAGCGAATAAACCACGCTCTCCTGTTGGTGAGATTGAGTTGCTGCCTTGTTAATCGGGCGGTTTAACAGCGATAGCGTGATAAACAAAGCCGGACAAACGCTCAGCGCTAAGAAGGTTAGCAGCGGATCGAGCTGCACCATGATAGTAAACATTCCCACCAAAAACACCACTGCTGAGAGGATGGGAATTACGGTGTTCATCGTCAAGCTTTGAATCGCGTAGGTATCGGTAGCAATGCGGTAAAGTAAGTCTCCTACCTGCTGGCGATTGTGAAATGCTAGAGAAAGGCGCTGCAAGTGGCTGTAGAGGTCGCCGCGCAAATCGTTGACCATGCGCTGACCGATGCTAATAGTTGTGTAGTTATGTAATAGTGACAGACCACCCCAAAGTAGGTAAATCAGCACCAGTCCGATACAGATCGCCAAAAGTAGCTGCTCGCGGGACAAGCCTTTTAAAAATTCCCACGGGAGCGGCTGACCGCCGACTTGTACGTTATCGATAATCAGTTTTAGGGGCCAAGGCTTCAGCAATTCTAAAGCATTTAGCAAAATCACCTGCGCGATCGCTACTAAAAATAGAAAGCGATAGGGCAGAAGGTAGCGTAAGGTTTTACGAGCGAGGACTATTATCATTAAAAACCGGGAGTCGGGGGGAAGAGAGCTGAGGAGGCTGAGGAGGCTGAGGGAGCTGAGGGAGAGAAGAGAGCAATCGGGAGCTGAGGAAATTACTTACGACTTACGACTTGTTCCACCCCATACCCGTTGTTCACGCACCACCTTTATTGTCAGTCGGCAACAAATAAAGTCTTTGTGCCACGTTTTCCATGACGTGGTAGAGAATGCGACCGAGGCGGGAGTGTTGATAGAGAATTGTCGCAGCGGCGATCGCACTCGTGAAAATCGCGATCGCCCCTAGTTCTGACCTGCCAAGGGCGATCGCGGCAACTGCCATTAAGGTACAGCCGATCGCCGTCATCTTAGCGAGCTGCGTTAGTTTGAGTCCGCACCGTACCCGCAGCAACCGTTTACCGCTACCGTGATTTTCGGTGCAAACCTTGATTTGAGCTTTCGACCAGATGCCTCGGTAAACTTCCAAATCCCAACTGCTCCAACCGCGATCGGGAATGATGAAGTATTTGCGAGATAAAAGCAGTTCCATTGCTCCCAGCAGCAAACTTTCTTTCTCCATTCCTGCTTCTGTCCAATAGGACAAGTAAAAAGCAGACTTGTGCCACACAACTTCGGGTTTTTGCGTGACGCGATCGCACTCGATCGCATCCATCTGAGTTAGTCCTTTAAACCGCCAGCGATACCGCTCTAGACTACGAACCAGTGGACCTAAGTAAATTAACGTTGCTACCAGCAAACGCGCTTTTATGCCCTGAAAACGGGAGTCAATTGGTGCTTGTACGGCAGCAGCCACAGACCAACCCCAGGAAATTAATACCATAATGATGGCAACCCAAGGGAAGTGACCGGATAACAGCGATAAAGTGCCAAAGAGGGCGATCGCTAAGTTCCACTCTAAAGTTAGAGGGAGATAGCCAAATAGAGAGGCTGGAGGTTGGTACAGCATCTGAAAGAAGCCGCGACCGAACACTCCAGAGTAAATCGTCGGTTGACCGATGAGGAAAGTGGAGTAGAGTCCGCCGTAAATTCTGCCGAACCAGCGGGGTTGTCCCAATAAATTAAAGCGATAGGGGTGCTTGAAGTAGACGAGAGCTTCTGCCTTACCATAGCCTTGCTGTTGTTTTAGGTAAGCGGCTACAGTATTGCGGCGAAAGTGCCAGACGATCGCAGCGGGACTAAGGCGGTTTCTATCAAACAGAATACCAGTTGAGCTAAGATGCAATTATGCGCTCAACCTTGTAGGAGCAAAGCCTTGG
>NZ_RSCK01000113.1:11019-18513 GCF_003991895.1 Chroococcidiopsis cubana SAG 39.79 | reverse complement strand
GTCGAGACTGACGTAAATCTGAGTCTTGGTTTGTATTCTACCCTGATTTCACGCTCTTTCTTTACAAAGTCCCATTAGGAATATAGCTCTGGAAAACTCGCTGTCCCATCATCAGGGAACACTGAGCGGCAATTTCAGTACATAACTCCGATAAATTGACTGCTTGCATCTCAAAGGTTGCCGCGCGATCGCTGCGTACCAGTAATAACAAATCTCTGACTAGTCGCTCGGTACGGTTGATTTCGCGGCGCATCGCCCGCAGCAAGCGCGTGTTTTCTTCTGGAGTTGTTACCACTCCTCGCAGCAGCAGATCGGCATAGCCACCAATGACTGTCAGCGGTGTACGGAGTTCGTGCGATACATCCGCCAAAAACTGGCGCAACCTGTCTTCCGATTGCGTTTTAACGGCTAGGGCGCTTTGCAGTCGATCGACCATTTCATCAAACGAGCGAGCCAGTTGACCGATTTCATTCATACCTGGCTTGAGGTTGCTCCGCTGAGATAAATCGCCTTGGGCAATCCGATAGGCTACAACAGCCATGTACTCCAGCGGGCGCAAATTGCTGCGTACCATGAGAAAAATAGCGATGACAGCGATCGTTAACAAGATCAGACAAGCTACAACGGTAGAAAGTACGTGCTGACGTACCAATTGATAGCTGCTCTCTAGCGACGTACTCAGCACCGCTACACCCAGCGGCGTTTGGCGCGGGGGAATCGGCACGAGCGCCACCAAGATATCGCTGCCATTTCTATCTTTTATAATGTGGTCTTGCTTTAGCTCGCCTGCCAAAGCTGATGCATACCAATCTTTCGGTAACTGAGGCGCAGCTGGTTCGCCAATCGTGCTGTTGTGGCGACCGATCTCTCGACCGTAGCGATCGACAATTGACGCTCCTGTTTCAATTGAGCTGAGGTCTGTAGCAAGTCGATCGGCGATCGCTCGGAGTTTGTCATCATCAAATGACCGATTTAGTAGTTCGGTATCAATAACTGGCTTTGCCTGCGCTCGTAGGCGTAGACTTTCACGCTCGATCAAAAAGCTACGCAGGTTGTAGAGATCGTGGGTAAATAAAAACAGCAGTAAAGGCGCAATCAACGTCAGAGTGCTGAGCGTTAAGCGCCAGCGCAGTTTCATAAGCTGGTTTGGTTGTCTGTATTGATGGCAACTGCATCTAAATGTTGTTCAGATAAATGTTTTCCAGGCGGAACTTTTAACATATAGCCAATGCCACGCACAGTCCGAATTAAACCATGTGGATCGCGGTCTAGCTTGTTTCGCAAATTGCTAATGTAAACTTCGATTACCGTTGTGTCACCGTAATAGTCATAGCCCCACACGCGATCGAGAATTGTTTGCCGCTCTAAAACGCGGTCGGGGTGCTGCATTAGCAGGTGTAACAGGTTAAACTCTTTACGAGTCAGTTCGACAGGTACGCCAGCACGCCATACCTCTCTTGTATCTGGATTGAGGGCGATCGCTCCTGCGGTTAGTATATTGCTCGTTGGCGTTAAATGTCGCCGCAATGCAGCACGAATGCGGGCAAGCAATTCGGAAAAATGAAAGGGTTTAGTGAGATAATCGTCAGCTCCCAATTCTAAGCCTTTGATCTTGTCTGCTAAGTCGTCCCGCACCGTTAGCAGAATAATCAATACATCACTCTGCCGACGGATTTGACGACAGACATTAAAGCCATCTAGATCGGGCAAGTTTCCATCTAAGATGACAAGCTGTGGCGACCATGCGCTAGCTACATCAATCGCTGCATAGCCACGTTGAACCGATCGCACTTCAAACCCTTCGTAGCGCAAACCTAGTTCGATCAAGTCAATAATTGATTGTTCGTCGTCTACAACCAAGACTCGAATTGCTTGGTTGCTACCATCTCCCCGTTCCGGCTGGAAATGCTTTGGTTTTAGATTGTTCGATGCACCTGAGTTATTCATCATCTGAGTAGATAGATCTAGATTCCGATTGATGCAACTCGCCTGCGGTCATTTTTCTAATTTACCTGAAACCAACGATAACCGTAGCCAGAGATTTCGATGGAGTTAGAATGACAATCCATCTGTTCGTAGGGGCGATCGCTAAACACATCTAATAAATGCGGATCTTCTGCCGATTTCATGGTAATCGTGCGCGGCTGTGCGGATAGGTTGTGAATAGCGATGACTGTATTTCCATTTTGCTGAGAACTGTGAGCAAATACGCTTGGTTCATTTGTGGCGACGATTTTCCACTTACCAGAACCGAATTCTGGATATTGTTTGCGGGTGCGAATCGCTCGTTCCATCCAGCTAAGAATTGAATTAGGGTCGCGCTGTTGGGAAGTCACGTTGAGTTTCTGGTAGCCATATTCTCCTCGGTCGATCGCCGGACGCGCTAATTTGTCTGCTGGTGCAGACGAGAACCCACCATTTGCTTTACTTGACCATTGCATTACCGTGCGAACGCTGCCGCGACCCTCTAAAGAGAGATCGTCACCCATGCCAATTTCTTCGCCATAACGCAGCATTGGCGTACCAGGTAGAGTTAATAACAGACTGTAGACTAGTTCTACTCGCTGGCGATCGCCCTCTAGCATGGGTGGTAGCCTGCGCCGAACTCCGCGCCCCCACATCTGCATATTTTCTTCAGGAGCAAAAGCTTGAAAGATTTCCTGAATTTCAGATTCTTGCAGGCGATCGAGCGTTAATTCGTCGTGGTGACGGACGAAGTTGAGCCACTGACAGGTATGGTGAGCGTCGGGTAATATCTTCAGTCCCTCAACCAGAGTCGCCGCATCTTGCCGCGCCAGCGCCAAAAACATATGCTGGTTTAACAGAAAACTGAATAGCATCTGCATTTTGTCGCCATTGCCAAAATAAACCCCAATTTGGTCGGCATCGACATTAGCTTCAGCAAGTAAAATAGCATCAGCTCGCCGCGAAACAAGAAACTCTCGCATTTCAATCAAGAAACCTTCCAAATCTTCCGGCTTTGCGTCTGGAATGCCAATTCCTTGAATTAAAAAAGGTGCAGCATCAATCCGAAAGCCAGAGACTCCTAATTCCAACCAGAAGCCCATAATTTTACAAATTTCTTCCCTCACGGCTGGGTTGGCGATATTTAAATCTGGCTGTTCTTTGTAAAAGTGGTGTAAGTAATACGCTCCTGCTTTATCGTCGTAATCCCAAAGGCTATCTTCCACATCGGGAAAAGCAATGTGCTTGGGGTCAGCTGGCGGCGGATTATCCGACCATACGTAGTAGTTGCGGTATTTAGAGTTGCGATCGCTCCTAGCCTCTTGAAACCAAGGATGCGCGATCGATGTATGGTTGACGACAAGATCGACTATAACTCTAATTCCCCGTTCCCGCGCCTTGTGCATGAATTCGACAAAATCGCCCAACGTCCCCAACCGGGGATCGACACCGTAATAATCCATTACGTCATAACCGTTATCGCGGTTGGGCGAGGGATAAAATGGTAACAACCACAAGCAAGTGATTCCCAGCCCTGCAAGATAATCTAGTTTTTGAGTCAGTCCTGGAAAATCGCCTACTCCATCGCCGTCCGAGTCCATAAATGTCTCGACATCGAGAGAATAGACAATCGCGTTTTTGTACCAAAGATTTTGCATGGTAATGGGTAATGGGTAACTTTGTAGAGACGTTACTTTGTAGAGACGTTACATGTAACGTCTCTACACTGGTCGCCGATCGCTGTTAATCGTCGTCATCCCCTTGGAGTCTGGCAATGCGATCGCTGGTGGCTGGGTGGGTACTTAAAAAAGCTGGTATTGAAGATTGGTTGCGTAATTTTTCTAGAAAGGCAATCATTTGATTTCGATCGTAGCCAGCTCGCTGCATATTCTCAAATCCCAGCCGATCTGCTTCAAATTCTGCTTGACGGCTGCGCGGACGGCGCACGCCGAGTTCAACTCCCAAGGCTATGACTTTGTTGCGATCGACTCCTGCTGCATTTGCTAACCCTTGAGCGATCGCAGTTTGTCGCATTTGCTCTACTGTATGACGCGCTGCAATATGTCCGATTTCGTGTGCCAATACGCCAGCGAGTTGCGCTTCGTTGTCTACAGCTTCTAGTAAGCCTGTGGTTACGTAAACAAAACCCCCAGCGGTGGCAAAAGCATTGATGCTTTTATCCTTTACCACTTGAAAGGTATAGGGAATATCGGGACGAGAGCTAGTTTGAGCTAATTTTTGACCGATGCGATTGACTTTATCGTTTAAGGCGCGATCGCGCACGGGTTGAAATTGAGTGCTAAGGAGTTGTTGGTTAATTTGCTTGCCTAACTCTACTTCATCTCGGTCAGAAATCCTGTAGAGTTGGACGACTTGCGCTCCTTGCTGGAATAATTCTGCCCACGGAACCGACAAAGCTACTTCGGGGCTACCTGCACTTATACTTAATGCAGCCATCGAACCAAGTACTGGATAATACCAAGTACGGCAAGTACGGCGAGCGAATTTAGAAATTGCAATCATGCGTGAATTGGGAGAAACAGCCACCGTACCAAACCTCCAAGCAACTTATCACTAACGATCGCCTCTTTGTCACTATTTGTAGATTTTGTGGTTTTCTTGTCTGCGTGTCATCCTACTACTTATAGAGTTTTAAGCGCGTGGTGCGCTCAGGCGTGGTGCGCTCAGGCGTGGTGAGAAAGCTACAACCCTCTCACTAACTACCAACTACCAACTACCCATGAACGCTTTATTTATTTCTCTTAGCTTAAATGCTCTGGCTTTAACGTTAGCAATATTATTTGTCGCTAAAAAAGGAGGCGTTTCTTATTTACGAAGGAAACTTTCAAGGTCTGCTCGAAACCGCGATCGCTTTAGAATTCAAGTTGCTAATCCATCGTATTACTTACAGAGAGTTAGCCAGTTTCAACTTGCACCAATATCCAATTCAGACATCGTATTTTTGGGAGATAGTATTACTGATGAATGCGAATGGACTGAGTTGTTAGAAAATCCTCATGTTAAAAATCGCGGCATCTCTGGCGATACTACTATGGGAGTGTTAAATCGTCTTGAGGACATTGTGAGTTCTCAGCCAGCCAAAATTTTCATAATGATTGGAATTAACAATTTTATTCATTACCAGCAATCGGCAGTAGAAATTTTGGTGGATTATCAAAAGATAATCGTTGAGATATGCGATCGCAGTCCTCAGACTGAAATCTTCATTCAAAGTGTTTTGCCAATTAATCGGACTAAATCTGGTTTGAATGTCAGCGATCGCGAGATCTTACAATTAAATTCTGCTCTACAACAACTAGCAACAGAATATTCACTCACCTATATCGATTTATATTCTTATCTCTCGGACAAACAGCATCAACTAAAGGAATGTTACACGCTAGATGGAGTGCATTTAAACGGTCAGGCTTACTCGATTTGGAAGCATGTTATAGAAAAATATATGTAACAGATAAACTAATTGTAAATATGCTACCTTCACCTAAACTTCAGAGCGAGTCCAACTACCTACTTCTGCATCAGTTAAAGGTTTCTCCAATTTGGCATACTCAGCTTGAGCTGCACGTAACAAGTGTTTCATCTGCACGGATTCCCTTATTCATCCTCCTACTAGCTCATTAAGAGAAAACTAATACCATTTCACTAAAACTATGCTACAGAAGATCCCCCCTAGCCCCCCTTGATAAGGGCAGGGCTGATCTATTGAAGAAAGGAAAATAGACGACTCAGATCGTGAGCTAAATGACGCATCCCTTGGGTAATTGAGTCAAAACCATTGAAGCGGAAGAGATTGAGTGCAATGGTTCGCACAATGGCAAAATTGACAGGGGCATGACCATCACATCAGGGAGAGCAATCTTCGTGAAGTACTACATTTTTAATCCAGTGGAGGCGATTTTCAATCTGCCAGTGAGAACGAATCAGTCGTGCAAATCCTGTCGCATCAATTGCCAGAGAACTGACGATCGAACATTGTTTCACTAAACGGCTGATTTGCCCTTGTGCCAGTACGTTCGACTCGAATCATCTGTTGTATTCCCAGCCATTGCGGTTCGATCCCAGCAATTGTGTCCAAAACGCTCACCTTCCTTTGGGTGTATCGGTCGCGGCATTGTTCGATGTGGAGATTTACACTCAAGGGGGGAATTGGCTCAAATTGAGTCCTCAAATACGCCAGTAAATTTGGTTGGTTAGCTTTGACGGCAATCACATAGTCATTTTCACTACTGATGATTTGCCCGACTGTTTTTTTGGGTGTGTAGTGCATCTAAACTGAAGCACACACCCTTGAGTTGTAGCTTGTCCAACAACATCTCCACTGTTTTGATTTCACCCTTTTGATGATTTCTCATTGATTCTAAGCCTACCACCACACCTTGAGCCACACTCAAAGCAGATACTACACTGACAAAATCTTGATAAGCAGAGTCGTAATCGCTCAGGCTGGCTTTGATGCTCTTGCCATCGATGGCAATTTGCTCTAAGGGCATTAGTGTAAATGTCTCTTGTGCCCAGGCATTGAACGCCTCAGTTAGAGACACAAAATCCACCCGCACCATGACTCGCCGAATCGTCGAGCTTGCTTGGTAGTCGTTGGTTCGGCAATTTCAACAACTCTAACAACAGTGATTGGTGGCGTGACACGAAGTCTGCTAGCGGACGATATCCATTGCAACCGCTCATCGTGCCCATAATCACCAACACTAACACTACCCACAACGGATAACGCGGTTGTGTACGGAAATCCCGTACTCTTTGCAGATGCTCAATCAAACTCATCAGACCGAGTATGCAATTAAACTACTCCTCCATTATTTATTTTCTTCCCTCAATAGATCAGCCCTGCTTGATAAGGGGGGTTGGGGGGATCTCTTTTGTCGTAGTCAAAGAGTAAATTGGTATTAGTTGCTGTCAAAACTCTGCAACACTTGGGAGAAGAAGATGCGATCGATGCTTTAATAACTGCTTTGCAAGACGAAAGTACTGCCGTGCAAAAAATTGCGATCGAGGCACTGTGGGAAATTGCCAATCCTATTGTAGTTCCCGCTTTAATACCATGTCTTGCTTCACCTGACGCAGAAATTCGTAGCGAAGCGTTGTCGGCGTTAGGCGAGTTAATTGCTCCCGAACATCTACAACTTTTACTAGATTCCCTACAACAAGAAAATTTCTATCTACAATCCAACATCCTGATTCTTTTACGCAAAATCCATGATGCTCAATGTTTACCTGCGATCGTCAAATTCTTCAAGTCAGAAAATCCCGAACTGCGAGAGGCGGCGGTAACGACTTTATCTTATCTAAACCAAGTTCAACGTTGTCCGCCAGTCCTAAAGCTGATGCAAGATTCTGATGGCAGTGTAAGACGTGCGACAGCTTTAACGTTGGGTCACTTGGCTGATGAAGAAGCGATCGCATTATTGACGCAAGCACTCACTACCGATCCAGATTGGCAAGTGCGTCGCAATGCCGCAAAATCGATCTTTATTCATGCTAAACCATCAATAA
>NZ_RSCK01000113.1:7832-11009 GCF_003991895.1 Chroococcidiopsis cubana SAG 39.79 | reverse complement strand
AAGCACTTAAAGACGAACACTGGCAAGTGCGAAAATCTGCCATACAGGTATTGCAAAAAATCCCTGATGCTAGGTTGTTATCTACTTTGATTCAAACATTAGCGGATGAATATTCAGATGAGAGAAAAGAAGCGGCGATCGCCCTTGGTAATTTGGGTAATTCTGATGCCATAAGCGCCCTGCAACAAGCATTAGACGATTGCGATCGGGAAGTGACCATACAAGCTCAACGAGCCATTGAGAAAATTACTTTATCTAACCGATTGGTTAGATAAATTCAAATTGTACAATTGCATTGTTAGACCAGTGAAACCGTTTCGCCATTTGCTATCTCTTGCCGTACCATATGAGCCAACCGATCCCACTGTTCGTCAGTCGTTGTTTCAAATCGAGCTGACCATGCTTGTTCATCCTTCAATTCAGCCATCAGACGGGACGCGATCGCATCTTGCTGCTCGGCAGGAAGTTTTTCGATCTCTGAAATAGCTTGTCGGAGTAACTCAGTCATAATCTTAAGGAAAAAAGTTACTACTATAGATTGTTCTCTAATTCTACTTGAGCCTTAAGCAAATAGCTTACAAAATGCTTTACTTATAGTTAAATAACATTCCGTTTACCACCCATAAGCAGAATTCGTTGCGATTGTAAAGCATCCAAAGAAGCAGCGATCGCTCTTGGTGATTTGAATCATTTCAATGGTCTTGGTCTCTTTCGATAAGCATGAGATAATTGCGAGCGGGAAGTGACCATACAAGCTCAACGAGCCATTGAAAAAATTAGTTTATCAAGCTGACGAATAATTTAGATTCAAATTTTATAACGATACTTAATATTTGTCAGATCGAGAGCAAAATAATGTTAAATATTTACACCTATATTGCAATTTTAATAACAGGTTTAAATTAATTGTTCTTAAAATTAACGTTCGCCATTACCCGCCGCAGATAACCTCAAACATCCAACAGATAGTCTTTTGGCGGTCGGTGTGCATTGGGGTTGTTATAACTATTTTTTGATAAACTCAAAATCGGCTTCTCCCGCTGCTAGCCAATGCTCAAATTTTTGTTCACTGGGGTCGAGCATTTCAACATTTTTACCAAGGGCTTCGCCTAATTTTGTTAGGTATTTGATAGCAGATTTGACCACAAAAGTAATATAAACTAGAAAGCGCTTTAAATCAGGCGGATATATTAAGTCAGTTTCAGATTCAAACACCTTATGGCTACCGTCAGCATTTACATATGTATTAATTGCTGTTTCTAATATAAATAAATTGAACATAAACATCATATCTCGCTCATCAGTTCTTTTTAGTAAATACCTAAGCTCTGGTTTCCACTCGATAGCCTTTTCAGTAAGTTCATGCTTTACATGACCTATGAACTTGTTTCTGAGGTATTTTGCGAACTCATATTCTTTTGAAGCCTTTTTGTACTCAGTAGAAAGCTCTCTATTTTCCTTGTATAGAGGACGAACAGTTAATTCAAAGTCTACGACATTGGCTATTGTCAGAAAAACCTGTTTAACGAGAAGCATACTAGACATATCTTTAAAGCCAGTCTCTTCCAACTGTCTATCTATCTCTACTAAATCAGCTTTCAGTAATTGAGATATTATGAATTGTTTCATGCTATTTCTTCAGTTTTCAGCATATCTTCACTATATATAACTTTTTTCTGCAAGACAATCTCAAACAAAAGCGAAGGTTGAAAGTTTTAGTCTATTTCCTCTAAAAAAGATAGATCCAAGCGCGATCGCTTCTTCAACATCCGTTCTATCTTTAAAAGCGATCGCGCTACAGACAGTTCTAAAATACTACCCTCATTAACTTACAAGATAAGCTTACTATTACCAGATAATTTTCACTAACCCCGATGCAGTGATATTCCGATCGCACGTTAGTAACGCTACGATTTCATTTTGACTAGCAAGAACAAGTGTAGTAGCAACAATTTGTCGGTCGTGCATTTCGCCAATCGTAGTTAGACTTACACTTTGCTTAACCACCGTTTTATCTACTGGATAAATAGATACACGAGCATCTGTTTCTACAGCATTGAGTAAATCCCTCACTGATGGAATTGAGGTGCGACCGCGTTCAACAATCCAAGCTGCTTCAGCTAGAACTATTGCAGGTAATATTAGTTGACTGGTAGATTCGGAAAGAATGATTTTTGCATTCGTTCCTATGCGTGGATTTCCTTCCAAAAACCAAATGAGTGCGTGTGTATCGACAACATACTTCATGACCATTTACGACCAGTCTAAGTTGTCGTCAGTATCGGCAACAAATTCAGCAATTTGGAAGTCTTCTTCAGTTGATTGATTTGAACCAGCAAACATACCGAAATACATCATTTGATCGGTTTTTGGAGCTGATTTAGTCTCTAAAAACGTGACAATAACCTGGCTTTCTTCTACACTCGTTGGTTTTTCGGCTAGCTCAATAATGCCGTTCTTATAAATTCCTTCGATTGACTGCAACATTGTGGCTCTCCTCCTCAAAGGTTTAGCGTTCACTTATACATTTCAATATTAAGCTAAAGCTACTCAAATCTTACAACTGGCGATCGCCCTTCATTTCAAGTCTTAAATTGCTCATCCACTGGAATTTGATAGCCATTAGCAAGGCGATTGGTCGTATTTGCAGTAGCGACAATTGCCATTAATTCACCAAACATATTATCGCTCATTCCCTTAGCATATGCTGCCGAAGTATGAGATGCGATGCAGTATTCGCAACCATTAGTTACGCTTACAGCTATATAAATTAATTCACGCATCAGTGGATCGATTTCCCCAGGAATAGTCATTACCTCCCTTACTGTCTGCCAAGTGCGTTGTAAAGTTGGTGGATGGTTTGCTAATGCTTTCCAAAAGTTATTAATCTCATCAGTTTTACGAGTAGCACGGATGTCATCGTATACAGCACGTACTTCATCGCTACTATCTTCGTATTCAATCAACTGAGTCATATGTCGATGGAAATGAGTTTCTCTTTTTGTAATTGCAATAGTAGTATCTAGTAGCGCAAACGAGCAGATGCTCAATCCCTTTCAATTTCTGCGATCGCTTGCTTTATGCATAATACTATTAATCGATTAAGTTACCGTATTATAATTAAAGGAATGCAAATATAGTCTGAATGATTTGTATGGCTAGTATATGCTAATCAAG
>NZ_RSCK01000113.1:3755-7822 GCF_003991895.1 Chroococcidiopsis cubana SAG 39.79 | reverse complement strand
AGTATGCCTTCATTTTTATCTGGGCAGAATACACAACATTACTATTAATCGTACCTCAGTAGACTAGGAATTGCTCTAGATGCGATCGCTTCATTATTGGAGGTTGATTTTATGGCTTTAATTAATCAGAGAGTCGATGTTCCTGTCATTGTAGATGAATCTAAATGTCTGGAAAAATGTACGGCTTGCATAGAAGTT
This sequence comes from Chroococcidiopsis cubana SAG 39.79, assembly GCF_003991895.1. Taxonomy (NCBI): domain Bacteria; kingdom Bacillati; phylum Cyanobacteriota; class Cyanophyceae; order Chroococcidiopsidales; family Chroococcidiopsidaceae; genus Chroococcidiopsis; species Chroococcidiopsis cubana. The sequence goes on along the minus strand of NZ_RSCK01000113.1, from coordinate 7,624 downwards.
TGCCCCCTCGACGTATTAGCAAAAAATCCAGAGACAGGAAAAGCATATATGAAATATGACGAATGTTGGTTCTGTCTCCCTTGTGAAAAAGAGTGTCCCACAAACGCGATTACGGTGCAGATTCCCTTTTTGTTACGGTAAAGAAGTAAAAATGAATGCTCAGTTAAATCAATGGTTGGAAATGTTGCGATCGCCTAACCTAGACGATCGCTTAGTTGCAGTCAAAACTCTGCAACACTTGGGAGAAGAAGATGCGATCGATGCTTTAATAACTGCTTTGCAAGACGAAAGTACTGCCGTGCAAAAAATTGCGATCGCGGCACTGTGGGAAATTGCCAACCCTGTTGTAGTTCCCGCTTTAATACCATGTCTTGCTTCACCTGACGCAGAAATTCGTAGCGAAGCACGATCGGCGTTAGGCGAGTTAGTTTCTCCCGAACATCTACAACTTTTACTAGATTCCCTACAACAAGAAAACTTCCATCTCCAATCCAACATCCTGATTCTTTTACGCAAAATCCATGATGCTCAATGTCTACCTGCGATAATCAACTTCTTCAAGTCAGAGCATCCCGAACTGCGAGAAGCTGCGGTAACGACTTTATCCTATCTAAACCAAGTTCAACATTGTCAGCCAGCCCTAAAATTAATGCAAGATTCTGATGATAGTGTACGACGTGCGGCAGCTTTAACGTTAGGACACTTAGCTGATGAAGAAGCGATCGCATTATTGACGCAAGCACTCACCACCGACCCAGACTGGCAGGTACGCCGCAATGCCGCAAAATCGCTCTTCATTCATGCTAAACCAGAAGCAGTTTTTGCTGTCGAAAAAGCACTTAAAGACGAACACTGGCAAGTGCGAAAATCTGCCATACAGGTATTGCAAAAAATCCCTGATGCTAGGTTGTTACCTACTTTGATTCAAACATTAGCGGATGAATATTCAGATGTGAGAAAAGAAGCGGCGATTGCCCTTGGTAATTTGGGTAATTCTGATGCCATAAGCGCCCTGCAACAAGCATTAGACGATTGCGATCGGGAAGTCAGTATCCAAGCTCAACGGGCAATCGAGAAAATTACTTTATCTAACCGATTGGTTAGATAAATTCAAATTGTACAATTGCATTGTTAGACTATCGATCTCAATAACTAAACCAAAATTACAGTCTTTTCAACAACTCATCGTACTCATCGTGTGTGCCAATCCAAAACCAATAAATCCGATCCTCTGGCTCTAGCAATCCTACAGCTCGATAATTCAAGCTTACACGAACAGAATAAATTGGTTGGCGTTGACACTCACGCGCTTAAATTGCAGACTATTGTGATAAGGATCTCCGCGCCAGAGTTCGTAGGCTTTTTCAGCTTGCTCTCGCACAGATGCAGGAAGTCGATCCAGCTGCTTGCGAAATGTCTTGGTGACACTCGATTTCATTGTTTAACTGGAAAAACTTCATCTAGTGAAACTGTTTCGCCATTTGCTATCTCTTGCCGTACCATATGAGCCAACCGATCCCACTGTTCGTCAGTCGTTGCTTCAAATCGAGCTGACCATGCTTGTTCATCCTTCAATTCAGCCATCAGACGGGACGCGATCGCATCTTGCTGCTCGGCAGGAAGTTTTTCGATCTCTGAAATAACTTGTCGGAGTAACTCAGTCATAATTTGAAGGTGAAGAATTACTAATATAGCTCGTTCTCTAATTCTACTTGAGCCTTAAGCCAACGGCTTGCAAAATGCTTTACTTATAATTAGATAACTCTAACCACTGCACCAAATTGGATACTGTCACACTCTGTTCTACAGCGTAAGTATCTCCTAATTCATGGTACAGATACACCTGTCGATCGGCATCGGTAGGACAAACCAATCTGACTTCACATTCAGGTTCCAGCTTGCTCCATGTCAATCTAATGCTGCCTTTCTCATCTGTAGACGCTGATGCTCTCGGAAAACTATCGCCCATTGCTTCGTAAGCTTCTACAACAAATCGCATTGCTAGCTTAAACGCCGATTGGCTCGGTTGCAAAACCCCGTACTCATCTGTCTCATCCTCTTCCAAAAGAGCAATGAGTCGCTTTAGTGTCACAGTAATATTACTGCTAGATGGTTTTGCCGACTGAGCAACAGTCATGGAACTCAAGGTTAAATTTTAAGTTAGCTGGCTCTAGCGCTAGCACATTTTTGAGGTCAGAAGCAATTTTGACTGTTAATAAAATACTTGAAGCTCAACATTGACAAGTTATAAAAACATAATATCAAATATTATGAATAAATTCCGAATACTAGATTTTTACTTGCTGTGACTCAGGTAATGGGTATAAGAAAAGAAGCGGCGATCGCCCTTAGCGATCTGAATCATTTCAATGGTCTTAGTTTCCTTCGATAAGCATGAGACAATTGCGCTTGGGAAGTCAGCATACAAGTTCAACGGGCAATTGAAAAAATTAGTTTATCGAGCTGATCGATAATTTAGATTCAACGCTTACAAGAATACTTAATATTTGTAAAATCGAGTGCAACATAAGGCTGAGGATTTGCGCCCATTTTGCAATTCTAACAATAAGTCTGAATTAATTTTTCTTAAAAATAACAGACGTGGTCAGCGGTTGCGACGGACTTTGCAACCAGCACCAGCGGCTTCGGTCAATCCGCTGTACCGCAATTGTTATGCGGCAACTATTACAACTCAATACGCTCTGCTGCAAATTCTATAATCTCGTTTGCTCTGATATCACCTGGCAACATATCAGCGTTCAGCATCATACGCAGATTACCTACACTAATTTCACCACTGTATGCATTTATAACTCTAGCAACCACCCAATAATTATATTTTGATAGAGACTTTTGAGGCTGGATGCTAACCTCCGAAGTCGTTGATTTGATAATATTACCTGTTTCAAAAATTACAAGAGGGCTACTAATCTCTTCACCTTTCTGAATTTGGCACGGATAAGAAAAGACGCAACATTCATGCTTACCATCTGAAACAATTACATCAGCTTCACCGTTATCTAATAAAACTTCTTTTGCAAAGATTGCTTAGTTATCCCATCAACTAATTTCAAGAAATGCCTTAGCAAGAAGCTCAAAATTATTTCAATTTTGAATCTAACAGATAGATCTTCAGTTGTGCCCCCAATAAGGGGTTAAGCCGCATAACTATTTATTAAACAGACTTTTCGTAGTCTAACATACCCAATCAGGTGAATGGGCTACAAATACACAGTATAGCTCCGACATTTAGCTAGTGAAACTGCATATTCGCTCGTACATTGCTGGAAGTCATTTGATTCAACTCAAAAATTAGTAATTTTCCTTATTTAACGTCCCATTTTTTTAGTCTAAAACTGCTCTTTTGCAGAATAATAGATTGACAATTTTCAGCCTATTACTTTTTTGCAGACGATTAGAAAGAAAATTTTTTCAAATATTACTCTTTGGTAAGATTTACAAACTGAAATTTTCATCATATCTTCACTACGTACAGTGTTTTTCTGCATAGCAATCTCAAACAATTGCGGAGGTTGCAATTTCAGCCTATTTTTTCTAAAAAGGTACATCCAAGCACGATCGCTTCTACAACATCCGTTCTATCTTTAAAAGCGATCGCCTTTAAGTATTTCAAGTCTTAAATCGCTCATCTACTGGAATTCGATAACCGTTAGCGAGGCGATTGGTCGTATTTGCAGTAGCGACAATTACCATTAATTCACCAAACATATTATCGCTCATTCCCTTGGCATATGCTGCTGAAGTGTGGGAAGCAATGCAGTATTCGCAACCATTAGTTACGCTTACAGCTATATAAATTAATTCGCGTATCAGTGGATCGAGTTCCCCAGGATTAGTCATCACTTCCT
>NZ_RSCK01000113.1:2299-3745 GCF_003991895.1 Chroococcidiopsis cubana SAG 39.79 | reverse complement strand
TGTCGATGGAAATGAGTTTCTCTTTTTGTAATTGCAATAGTAGTATCTAGTAGCGCAAACGAGCAGATGCTCAATCCCTTCCAATTTCTGCGATCGCTTGCTTTATGCATACTACCATTAATCGATTAAGTTGCCGTATTATAATTAAAGGAATGCAAATATAGTCTGAACGATTTGTATGGCTAGTATATGCGGATAATGAACGAGGTTTATTAGAAGCGATCGCAAACCATCTTCATACGAAAGACGTAATGCTTAACCACCAATCTCCGTTTCACCAATCCCCAGAAGAGATCGCTGTCGCACCTCTCAATCCGCTCATCGCTACTCGTCAGCAAGAAGTTATTCAACTGCTCAAACAAGTCATCGAACCAAAACTTAAAAATGACATCGTGAGTTTAGGAATGGTACGCAATTTGCGAATCGTTGACGATTACATTTACCTGCGCCTCTACATCGGTTCTCACCAACACCACTTACAGGCAGAAATTCAATCCATCCTCTCGCCCCTGTCTTGGTGCAAAAAATCGTATATCCAACTTTGCACGATTCCAAATGTCAAAACAACCCTAGCAGTTTCTAGCGGTAAAGGCGGCGTAGGCAAATCTACTACTGCCGTCAACTTGGCAGTTGCCTTACAATTAGCTGGTTTGAAAGTCGGTCTGCTCGATGCCGATGTTTACGGTCCCAACATTCCTCAAATGCTAGGACTGGGACAAACTGACGTGCAAGTTATTGACACCCCAAACGGTCAAAGATTCTTACCTTTAGAAGCTTTTGGCATCAAAGTTATGTCAGTCGGACTATTGGCAGAACGCGATCGCCCTTTAGCGTGGCGTGGACCTGTTCTCCACAAAATTATTACCCAGTTTATTCATGAGGTGGAGTGGGGTGAACTGGATTATCTACTAATCGATCTACCTCCTGGGACGGGAGATGCCCAAATTACCATCGTGCAAGAAAGCCCTGTATGTGGGGCAATAGTGGTAACAACTCCCCAACAAATTGCTATTTCAGATGTACGCCGCAGCATTCATATGTTTTGCCAAGTTGGGGTTCCCGTTCTCGGTATCATCGAGAATATGAGCTATTTGATTGGCACTCATGGGGAATCGATCCCAATCTTCGGTAGTGGTGGTGGTCAACAGTTGGCAGCAGAATTAAATACACCCCTTTTGGGACAAATTCCCCTCGATCCTGACGTTTGTACAGGTAGCGATACGGGAAAACCGATCGCCACCGCCATTTCAAACTCCCCAGTCAATCAAGTTTTTCTACAGATAGCTGGGGCGATCGCCAAGACTTTTCAGTAGTTTTCTATCTAACATTATCTTGATAGTTGACATTTAGCCTTGTAGCTCCCCCAAAAGGTTCACTTGAAGCAATTTAGTTAGATAACCTAACTGTTAGCTTTACAAAAATTTTTACATAAAGTCTTGTATCCTC
>NZ_RSCK01000113.1:170-2289 GCF_003991895.1 Chroococcidiopsis cubana SAG 39.79 | reverse complement strand
AGCTATTAGCTTAACAATGTCTTTCTGGCAGCCCATTGCATCTATTGTGACAATACACCCTTGTAGCGACAACACCTTAACTCACATCTTGCACCTAGTGATTTGAAGTTCTAAACCCTGTGTTCGTAACAGTGGCTGTAGGCGTTGAAATTCTAGCAGCAGAGGTAGTATAACCAATTGTGGTAGTAAAACTTCAAGTGCGAGTTTCGCTGCCTCTGCCCAATCAGGCAGATTTGGTGAAGCAGTAGATAAGTATGCCCAGTGTGCCAACAGATAGGCAATCAGCGAGAGAACTAACCAACGATAGATGCCTTTGAGAGTTGCCTGACCGAAACGATGTAAACCAAAGCGATGCTTAGCAATTTTGAACCAACCCTCTATTTGCCACCGACGCTTACCCCACCAAGTTATAGTACTACCCTTGAGTGCTTTAGTAGACAAAACAAATCGTTTTTCTAGCTTGCCACCATCGCGTTTGAGATAGTACCAAGATATGGTCACGGGAAACTTTAATCCTACCAATCGTACCTGCGAACCCCGTTTGTGTAGTTGTTTCAAACTACGCCCATCTTGCAACTGACGGTCACACCGGACTCCAGCAATAGCATGATATTTGAATTTACGAATACCCTTCAAAAACTCGATGCTACCAAAAGCAGTATCAACCAGAATCAATACTTGAAAGTGATTAGTGAGTGCTTTAGGTAAGCTACCCACCAATTTTAGTCCGAGTTGAGCAGGTGAAGCCGTATTTTTCCCACGATAGACACGAAAACTCCAAGGCACGCGCCACTGCCCTACAACTAAATACACTACCACCACATGCAATCCTCGCTTGCCATGATAGACTCGCACTAGTCCATCGAGTGCTTTAAATTTGCCGCGTTTTTCCAACGTGGTCAAGTCAATAATTACTTGTAAGATGGGTTTACGTCCAATTCGTGGTTGGGATAAGATTTGCTGAATTACCATTCGACGACTTTCCCGAATCAAGCAACGAGTTGACCAAGCGTACACATTGAGAAATCGACTCAAGGCACTGGCAGATTTGACTTGACACTGTTGCGGTAGAGGATGCCCTTGCGCTTGTAAAAACAAGCCTAGCAACGCTTGTAAGCTATCTCGTTGGTAGTGACTCGGCATTAAACTCAGCAAAGTGTAAACTAACCCTTGGGCGTGGGCAAGGATAATTGACATCGTTCTTGCATTCAATAGGTTTCACGCCCTTTTCTCCCATCTTTTGAAGCTTGGTGCAAGATGTGAGCTCAAGGGACTTTGTGCGATCCTGATTTCAGAATATACGATAAATTGAGCAGTAAACCGTAGATTTGCTCTCGTGGCTTTACAGACTCTTCAGCATCAGATTTCTCGATCGCCTACAGAAAAGAAAAAACACAACTCAGTTGTGGTTGGTAAGAATCCATACTCTTTGAGGAAACAACGATGAGTGACTACAACCGCTTGAAGACTTCACCCTCCGTTACCGTTAAAGCTAATCTAAATTATCCAGTTATCGATACCGACGTTCATACAAATGATTTCACGCCAGCCTTAGAGGATTACATCGCCAACTACGGGGGTGCAAAAATCGTAGACGAATTGCGGAAAGCAGAAACGTCTCGGCTCAATCCAAAGGTCGATGGGAGAGACTGGTATCAGCAAACGCCAGAGGAAAGGCACTACTATCGCACCTTGCGATCGCCTTGGTGGGCAAGAGTCACCCGTAACACTTTAGATCTTGCGACCTACACCCTTCCCGAACTGCTCTACGAGCGTCAGGCAGAGCAAGGTTCGGACTATTCCGTGCTGTTTCCCAACAATGCTTTAGCAGCCACAGGAGCCAAGCTAGAACATCGTCAGGCATTGCAACGAGCGATCAATCACTATCACGCCGATCTCTACCGCAAATATAGCGATCGCCTCACTCCCGTAGCTGGTATTCCTTTGACTACTCCCCAAGAAGGCATTGAGGAACTAGAGTTTGCGGTTCATACGCTGGGGCTGAAGGTGATTAATATTTCCGGTGGCGTGAAACGTCCGATTAAGGCGATCGCTGAGAAATATCCACCAGAACAATTCCCCGAAATTGCTAAGTATGCCTCCTATATCGACTTCTACG
>NZ_RSCK01000113.1:0-160 GCF_003991895.1 Chroococcidiopsis cubana SAG 39.79 | reverse complement strand
GGATAATTGACATCGTTCTTGCATTCAATAGGTTTCACGCCCTTTTCTCCCATCTTTTGAAGCTTGGTGCAAGATGTGATTTAAGCAACTCTGGGATGGCTGTAATTTCATTCGATTTCTCATCAACTTTAACTTGTCCTAACACTAATCTTTGTTCAGT
>NZ_RSCK01000112.1:0-18573 GCF_003991895.1 Chroococcidiopsis cubana SAG 39.79 | reverse complement strand
TAAATCTCAGCATTGACCAAAAAGTGGTCACTTCAACAGGATTGACCGCTTTTTTCTTGATTTAGTCTAAACTCCAGTTATAAGAAAAAAAGGTAAACTAAAGCTTTTGTTGAAAAGTTAAGTTATTTGAATGCTTGTTTAAAACATGAGATTTTGATATATTTTGTTGCAGTGTATTGGCGTTGAGATAATGTTTTTAGTTGAAATTTCGCATTCAATTTATTACTGCTTATAGGGCTTTGAGTATCGTAGTTTAAGTCCTGAACCACAATAATTTCCTTAAACAAACCTCGCTTGAGATCGTTGAGTAAGCTGTCTAAATTTTGATTTGCGTAATCAAAGTCAACAGCACCGTAGTTTTCAGATATGTATTGCCCTGGTCGATCAATAATCACAAGAATTGCTTTATCTTCAAACTTATTTAGAAAATCGCGTACATAGCGAGTTTTTCGTGGCAGGGTCATTGTATTGTAGAAGCGGTTTTCTACTCCAATAGGATGATATAAGATGAAAGCAATTAATGCTCCAACCAATAACAGACGTGAGGGTAAGGCTCCTCCTATAGACTTGTAAATAAAGGGTATGAGGGTTAAACAGATTACGAATACAATAAAAAATCTAGCTTGAGTAGGATGAGTATACTGCCCAGCATGATGCGCCAGATACATTGATGTGTGAACTAACAGGCATAAGCTAACCGTGAAGGCATAATAGCCTTGAAAGGGTTTAGCAAAGCGAAACTTCTTTAAAGCTAATCCTATCAACAAAATACCTAAGAGTAAAACTCCAGTGATGTTTACACCTGTGGCAAAAGGTAGATAAAAATCGAAGCATAGTTGTGCAGATAAAAGATCGGAAAGATGAGACCAAAAACTATTAACACTAAACAGACTCATACCTTCAGGTACTTCATAATTTCCCTTTGTAAGTATCCTTTGCCATAAGTAGGGCAGATAGATAATTGGGGTAAGTACGTATAGATATAATGATGGCTTGAGATAGTGTAAACGAAGTAGACGAAATCCAACTAAGAATCCTAATAACAAGAGAAAGTAAACAACGGATTCATAGCGGATATAGCAAAACATCATTAGGTTTATCCATAGTAGACTAAGACCATGTGATGTAAGCTCTCTCATAAAGCCATAGAGGGAGATGAGGGTGATGGCTAGGAAAGTAGCAGAAAATAGATCGAAACCAGCCGAGGTTGCGCTAAGGGTGATAATCGGTTGGGAAGCAATAAGGATCATGGCTGCAAAGCCACTAGTCGTATCTAATGTTTTCTTGACGCAGACATAAACAAGGGACAGTAACGCAAACAAACCTAGACCATTTAGTATAAATATATTATTTCGGCTGAAGCCAAATAAGGAATGCAATAGCGAAATCAAGAACGGAAACATTGGTGGGCGAATTGGGATTTCTTGCTGAATTGGATGAAAGTTGTCGTAATACCACTTGCCCATCGTGGTGTTGAAAATTGTCTTGTTATACGTCATTGACTTAGACACTGCCAAGAGGTTGGTTTCATCGCTCAGAACACGATAATCAGGCGATAGTGATACAAATAAGAAGCAAGTTAGGATTAATGCCCCGATAAGACCAATCCAATAATATTTGAGAAAAGTTTTAAAGCAGAAAGAGATAGCTTTGCAGTAGCACCAAAGCTGAACTAGCCATAACACAAAAATGGCAAGCATCGCATAATATGAGCCATATATGAACCATGACTCCATTACTTGTCTGTGGCAAAAGCTGTAACTAGCTAAACATAAGAATATAGCTGAACCTGCTGCGACAAACAGCAGTTCTTGCTTAGAGAATCTAAACCGTTGACTATCTATAGTTGCCGCTCCTTACTCTAACTAATATAAGTGCCTAAACATAATATCCAACGGTAATAAGATACCCAGATAAACTAAAAAATTTATCATGTTTAGGCTTCGCTAAGATTGAAAAAAAGCGTTCAAGCACTGCATCGCTCTTAGTAATACAGTTGTAACGAGTATATATTGTAGTTATAAGATTGTAGTTGTAATTGCTAAAGGCAATATAAAAAGAGGAGAGGATTGCTCTGAAAGCACTTTTACCTCTCCTCTCATATAGTTATAGTGGGTTACAAGCTAATCTTATTATATTTCTGCTCGAACCTAAGGAGTTTTTGACGCTCCACCATTTAGGAAGCAAGCAGGTGTACTTAAAGAACTTTGACCTGTTATATTCTTTGCTGTAACTGCATAGCAGACTTTTTTACTAGAATTGATTTCGTTGAAATCTAGAGGCAGAACTAAACCCGAATTGCTATTACCAAGCAACGAAAAACTAGTTGCTGTATAGTCAGTACCAAATACATTATTTTTGTGTACTGTGACTTTATAGATATTGTAACCAGTTGCGTTAGCCGCAGGGTTCCATGTCAGCGTGACTTTCTTCTTAGAAGGATCAGCTGTAGCTGTGATAACAGGTGTAGTGGGTAGGGGTGGTATAGTTGGCTGAGGTATTGGTTGGGGGTTGTCTGTTGGTGTAAACGTGGCTAACATCACTATGTCTTGTACGTCGAAAGCGCCACTATTTTGATTCTCTGTAAATAGCTCAAATAAGTAAATAACCTGGTTATTCTGAAGTTTGATTTTTTTCTTAGTGTTGTCATTTGGATACGCTGGATCTGGCACCAGATACTTGTCTAGAAATGCATCAATGCTGAGCTGACCGTTGGCAGGTTTGAATGGTGGTGGTACGTCACCATCAACCAATGCCCAGACTTGCTTGGGAGTACCTGTATTTGCATTACTTACCTGAGAGTTGTAGGTTTTCCCATTAAAACCATCATCAGTACACCAAGAAGCGGGGTCAGAGATTCCTGTAGCAGTAAGTGTAGTTCCCGCTGCCGCTGAAATACTCAATACCTTATTCGTAGTATCTTCTGGTACGTCTAGAGTAGTTGTAGTACCGTTTTGAGTAACAAGAATCTTTGTGTGGGTGGGAATTTCTCCAGTAAATGACTCTCCATAACACAACATAGAACCACCAATAATTTCAAAAGACGAACGTGATGACTGATTAAGAGTCACTTTGCCATCTGTAACTGTAAACGTTCTTGGTGGGATATTTGTAGTATCCGTGCTGGTGCTAGTGTCTGTACTCGTACTCGTGCTAGTGCTGGTGCTAGTGTCTGTACTCGTACTCGTGCTAGTGCTAGTGCTAGTGTCTGTACTCGTACTCGTGCTAGTGCTGGTGCTAGTGTCTGTACTCGTACCTGTGCCTGTACCCGTGCCTGTACCCGTGCCAGTGCCAGTTCCCGTACCTGTGCCAGTGCCAGTTCCCGTACCTGTGCCTGTACCTGTGCCTGTACCTGTGCCTGTACCTGTACCTGTGCCTGTACCTCCACCCAAAGCAACTAAAAGCTCAAAGGCTCTAGCGAAGGAATCGCTGCCTACTGTTAATGTCTTTGAAGAGCTATCATCAGTAAGCTGAGCAATTAGGGTCACATCTGCTTTGCGTGCAGAGGTCGCTGTAGCTGTAAATCCATTTGTTGCTGCAATTGAGTCAACTAAAACCGGACAGAGAGTATCTGAAGCAGTTGAACAATCTCCAGTAGAACGATTAATTGTTCTATCACCTAACCAGGTAGGAGTGTTTTTGCGAACGTAATATGTAACAAGTCTGTGTAAATTTAAAGAACCACCAGAAATATTACCTGTTATAGGTTGTGCAGTTCCTCCTGGTGTGCTTGATACGTTAAAAGTGTTCGTAGCTGTATTAATAACGTAGTATTTTTGCTTTTTAGTGAGACCTGGAGCCGTACCAGAACCTACAAACATCACCGCAGTTCCATTAGGAAGCCCGTGATTGTTGATAGTGATTTCACTACTACCACCAGCATTTGTACTACCTATTACTTGAAATGGTATCTGCAAGTATAATTTTGCTTCAGGAGCAACACCACCCATAGTAGATCCTAAATCTGTCCAAGCCCATGCTGGCGCAGGACTACTATCATCTACCTTAATTGCTGTTCTGACTTCATCAGCTATAAAGTCTTGCGCTCGGTTTAGATCTACTCGCCTTTCGGTTTCAGCTTTGGCTTTTTGGTTAGCACTGCTAATACTAACTAAACCATAACCCGCAGCAGCAATAAAAATTGAAGTCAGAACCATTGCCACTAATAATTCTACTAAGGTAAACCCAGTAGAGTTTTTTTGAAGTAGAAATAATCTCAAATAATCGTTTTTCATAGGAAACTTAAACATAAAACTCATCGATATTAACGCGAACTCTCACAATTAGTTCCTGTATAATTACCAGTCCTAATAATTCCTAATCCTTGAGAAATAACAAGACATTTTTTCTCTTTAATGCTTCCGTTAGTTGAAGCAAGTTTGATTGTTCCACTACTACTTACATTGTTTGTTCTACCCTTGAAGTCAAACGTTATTGTCCAGGGAGCGGTATTAGTATAATCTATATTGATACCTGTCAAAGTTCGATCGCCTGTAACCAAACAAGTACCAGAGATGGTTTTGTTATCGCCTTTCGGTACGGTAACTGTACAAGTTTTACTTTTCCGAATTGCTTCTCTTTGAGATTCTTGCAATGCACCTCTAACTCGATCCAAGGCATCACTAGCTTGACTTTTATTAATCGAAGTAATAAAGCTGGGAATAGCGATCGCAGCTAGAATGCCAACTATCATCAATACAAACCCTAGTTCTAGCATTGTGAAACCGCGCTCGTCAGTTTGTCGGGCAGTATAAGGCAGCATTTGGTATTACCTCAGTATAAAAACTAGCTATAGATTTTCCACCGGAAGCTGGAGTAACGGTATAACTGATTTTTAGTGATTTATAGTCATCAGAATTAGGGATAGTACTTCTAGCTAAATTAAATTGCTGAGATGTTAAGGTGCTAGTTTTTGAGAAAGTTTTAGAAGTATTATTTGTGCTTGCAGAATCACCATTGATCGAATCTCGCAGACTATCTGCATAACCATCTGTAGCAGAGTTGCCAGCACATTTTGCAGTGGCAATACTAGTTAAGTCTCCCGTACTATCACTAGTTAAATCAATTGCTGCACCACTAGAAGAGCTAGCTAATTTGAAAGTGTCTGTAGCAACATCCCTTACGTAGTAAGTTCTACTCTGCTCTATTCCTCCCGCAATTGTTCCAGTCCCCTGAAATATTACGGTATTGCCATTAGAATAGCCATGACTTGTAATAGTAACTCGATCAGTCGAGGCTGTCATGCTATCAACATTTTTTATATTTAATTCAGTAGCTTGTAGCTTTACATTCTCTAGATCTTCCTGAATCCAAGTTGTTGCTTCAGCATTTTGTTGAGCGCGGGCTTTAAAAATAGCGGCAATTGCCATCATTTGCATAGCGACAGTAACAAATATAGTTGCTATTAAAATGGCAAATAACGCCTCTATCACTGTAAATCCTTGCTCTAGTTTTAAGGGTTTTTTCTTCAACATTTAGGGTATCTCCTCCCGTTGCCAAGAAGAAATAGCAGGAATTGATGGTTGGGTTGTTTGTTGAAATGATAGGTAGTCGCTGTAGTTCCCATAAGCACAAACCATAGGTCCAGCATTGTTGGATTGCTTATCCCACGTTTTAATCCAAACAGCACCAATAAAGCCGCCACCAGTTGGAGGATCTGCACTTGTGTTACAACCACCACCTGAGCCTGCAACATTACCAGTAGCATCAGGTGCATGGACAAGAGCTTGAATAGAGCCACCACCGTTCAAACTTACAGACACAGTGGGGCAGTTGACCGTATAGCTGGGAGGAGAGATAGCACTGTCACTTACAGGAGGAGTAAGAGTGGGTAAGGTGATTCCTGCGGAACAACCATATTTAGTTAGAGGTTTGTTGGAGGCATCCAGCTTGACTGTATCATCAGCGTTGCGCTGAAATGTATTGCCATAAATTTGTAAGTTTTTAGGATAACCATTCTTATTGATATCGGGGCTACCACCAATATCTATTTTGCCTTGCACGTAGAAAACAACTTTGGCTCCCGTTCCTAAGGTTATGTTTGCACCACTCCCGTTTCCAGCTAAATTGCCTTGAATTAGATAGTGATAAGAACCATCAGGTTGTGCTTGATCTGTGACAACACCAGAAGCATTTTTTCGCGGTAGATTTGTTCCCAAAACATCAGAAGGAGAAACTGTATTTAGGTTAGAAGTCGGTAGTGTTGGAGTCTTCGGAAAGGCGAGATCAGGTTTAGTAATAGGAGCATTGCCACTCACAGTATTACTACTAGAAACCCCAGATGGAACAGAACATCCAGCAACTACTATATCTCCCTTCACTTTATTACCCCCCATGTTTTGGGTAAAATTTTGGATTAATAAAGCTGGTGCTGGTGAAGCGCCAGATGGTTGATTAATAACAGGAATATTTACTTGCAATCTAGTTGTGGCTGTACCTACACCTGAAGTAGCTGTACTGCTAGTTCCAACTTGATTAACTCGCCCTTCAATTGTTAAAACTCCTGTACCTGGAAGAACCCCTTGAGTAGGACTGTAAGTATAGTCAATTAGTCTATACTGACCTTTACTAGAATCAGATGAATCTACATCCCGCCAGTCTGTGGTTGCAGCCGCTGTAACTTGAGAAGCACCACCACCAGTACAGGTGTCGATATCTGGAATACCTGATGCAGTCGTCCAGCCAGGAGTACCTGTACGCGAGTACATTGCGATAACTCGATTTTTGTTTATTAATGACTGATAGCGAGTAACACCTGTCTCTGCTGCACTCAAACCTTGACTAGTTGATTTTTGAGCCAAAGCAGTCATTTGATCGTCTTGAGATCTCATCAGTAGCGTGGCGACGACAAGCAGAATAATAAATCCTAAGCTGATGGCAATAGGTAAAGCAAAACCTCGATCGCTATAGCGACAAATTAGGGCTAACTTTAACTTCGGACTCATATAAATTTCTGTGTTACTAAGGCGTGGACGAGCGCGATACTTAACTTTAAAGAACTGCTTGAAAACTAATTGAACGACAGCAAAAACCAAACTATAAATTTGGCTGCGATCGCTCAAATCAAGCGATAGGTATAAAATTTACACACTTAATTTAATCTGTATTTTTGAAACTGTCTTCAGTGAAAATACTATCTAGTTTGAGGCTTTATTTTTGAACGCAACTGAGTTAAGTCAAATCTCAATTTTTCTTTGTGTCGCTGTCGCTGAAAACTAACTTCTTCTAATACAATCAGGGGTCAATCGAGCTCACTAATGCTTTTCCTACAAAATCAGCAATTGAAGCTCTGCTTCACTATTTCTTAAAACAAAATATTAGATTTGAAATTTAATAAGATAAAATATTTAATTTTCTTTAAACTCTGTTGCGAAGTGATATGAAAAATTTCAGTGTTTCCACGGGGATGTTTTATTTTGCCAGCAGTGCTAAACAAAAGCAAAAGAACTTATGGCGCGATAGAATAACTTTGCAGGCTAGCAGGGGAGAACGCTGTTAGGCGTTTAGTCTACTTTATTCTAAGTAGATATCCCTAGAGTAGGAAAGCAACAATGTTAAATCATATACTGAAATATATCGCGCGATCGCTGACTCATAGGCAAAGGCGACGACGGTTAAAACCTTTATATCTCAAAAAACGCCGCCGTTCGGCTGAGACTGGCTTTATTTTACCAACTGTCGCTGTGGTATCGATGGTAGTGGTACTAATGACCGCAGCCATGACAATTCGGTCTTTCGATCGCGCCCGTAATGCGAGTAATGTTAGAGTCAGTCAGGCAGCAGCAGAAGCAGCCGCACCCGCGATCGCCCGTGCTAAAGTTAAAATTGAGGCTTTACTGAAAGATCCTGCCCTACCCAGCCGCACGCCTTCCACTCAATCTCTCTACAACGCAATTAAATACAACTCTAAATTTACTTTTGGCGATGAGACGCGCCTGAAACTAGGCTTTGATATTAATCAAAATAATGCCATAACCGCAGACAACGCCGATATCAAAAATGACGAAACTTTAACAACTGCTTGGCGTTTCCCCATCGATACCAATAACAATGGTAAATTTGATACATATACACTTTATGGGATTTACTTCCGCAGTCCTAGCATTGAAGCAGGTAATTTTAACCGCGAACGCAATCCTCTCGAAGCCAGAACCCCGCCTGTAAATATCCCAATTGCTAACAGTCGTTGTGCTGATATTTTAAATGCAGATACAGAAATATTAGACAATGGTTGGTATCAATCTAGTAATAAATTAAATAAAAGCTTTTTTGTCTACACTGCCAGCGTACCCATTACAGACAATACCAATTTAGGCGATCGCTTTGAAACTTTAGGGGGTAATACCAGCTTTTATGCTCTAGAGTATCAACAAGACCGCAGCTTGATTCCGCTGAATCAATATGCAGTATGGTTCAACGACGATTTAGAATTGTCACCCAGTAATGATTTTCGCATTAATGGCAGAATTCATACTAATGGAAACTTACTAGTAGGTGGACGCAACAACGCCACAGTTAGATTTTATCAAGTCGATAGTCAAGAATCCTGTTTCTATCAACCAGAAAACGGCAAAATTACTGTTGGGGGTAATGTTGGTAATGGTAGCGTTACCGATACGAGCGATCGCAATGTCGTGACTGTCGATTTATATAGTAACAATCCAAGCAATAACACCGCTCAAATTGGCAGTAATAATAAATCTACAGAGGAAACGGGCGGAGAAGAAATTGCCTATTCTGATGATGCGTTTAACCAACGTATTGCCTTGATGAAACAAGCAGCATTAGAATTTTGTATCGAAGCTGGACGAGATTGTTCTGAATTAGAACCACCGGAAATTAAGACAGTTTTAGCAATTAACAGATATCCTGACGAGGTGAAAAATCGCTTCAGCCAACGCTTGCAGGAAAATCCTAGTTTAAATACATATATTGTCCTCTCAGAAGAATTAGAAAGATATCTGCGTCATCGCACTCGGCGCGTCCCTTATGCAGAAGTTTTAGAATCAAATAACGATATTTTAGACGATTACACCCAAGACAATATTTTTGCCAATTTAAATATAATCGAACCGCCTGCCGAATGGCGAGAACCAACAGGTAATAATACTAGATTGTTACTCAGAACGCGCCAATTAGAAGCAACATCTCCCGAACAACAGCTAGATGGAACTGAGAGATATTTAGGCGATCGCATTCGTGTAGGAAATAACTTACCTGCATATTGGAAAGATGGCAATAACTATGTTACAGCACCCCGCGACCGACAATTAATTGCTGGTATAAACTGGACGACTCCTAACGATAAGCCGCGCTATCGTAGCACCCAAGTACAGCCATTCGATACTAGCGAAATTGCAGAACGCGGTGGATTTTGGGAACGACAAACCGCCACCAATACCGGAGGGTTACGGATTATTACAGGTACGGGAATTTACCGCGATCGCAAAGATAATAACTCTCGCATTCCAGCTTTACAAGTCGATTCTTTTTTACCCGATCTATCAAACCGTAAACTTGACTCTGGAGCAGATCTTCCTACTCCTGATAATCGGTTAAGAATTGCAGGTCAACCTATAGATAAATATACCCTGGTTTGGTCTGACATGATGCCGATGACAGGTGGTGACGAACAGATAAAAGATCCAAAGCAAGCAAATCCTCCCAATCTGCGAATGCGTGCGACAGCAGTTTATCACTATACCCAGAGTACGGGTGTCGAGCAAATACCAATTGCTTGTGTTAGCAGTTATTACGATCCTACAGATGACACTACAGCCAAAAATGGTAAGTTTGGCACTAATAACGGTTATCCCTGGGGCGCAGGTGGCAATGTTTTACCTTACAATAACGACCTTAATGGTAGGTCAAATAATGGCATAGTTTATGAAGCTCCTTATACTAACAATAACGATAGAATTAGAGAAATTGGGATTTACTTACCAGAACTAAGATCGCAAGCAAAGATGATGTTTCCCAACGGACGCATTGTCAATCAACCCTTACAAAATGCTCTCAAAAAGTTAACTGCAAACGTTACGCTGGAAGACCCCGAGAAACCGCTGAGTATATCAGATAACGCCGCGCTTGATACAGCGATTTGTGCTTTAAAAATCTTAGACGGAACGATTATACCAGTCAATAATAATCCAATTATTCCCCACGGAGCAATTCAAGAAGCTTCCTTCTTAGATAGTAGAGAAATTAAAGCAATTAGCCGCGATGAAGACGATCCTTCAAGTTCTACACTCAACAGCGATCGCAATCCCCGCTACGACTTAGATCTAGAACAGCGTCAACCATTAGAAATAAGGGTGACAGACATCAATCTGAGTACGGGAGAAATTCAAGAAACATATAGCGATCCAGAGAAAGAAAAAGTCGTAGGAATTACTCGAAAGAAAATAGATCCAAGTCGGATCGACAGCGATTATCTATTACCAAATAGTGGAATACTTTACGCCAGTCGTGACGATGCCTTACGCGATGATTCATCGGCAATTAATTCTATTTCTAATAGCACTGGTAGCTCAATTATAGTACAAAGTTCAACCGATACATCTGCGATTGCGCGACATGAGAGTCAGTTGCTTAGTCCTACAGATTTTAAACTCGATCCTACCCGTCGCCCTAATGGGATTCGTTTAATTAATGGGAGTGACTTATCGCGCGATATTGATAATAGATATCGCCCGGAAGAGAAGGGATTGATTTTAGTTTCCAATCTCCCTGTATATATCAAAGGTGATTTTAACCTACATCAAACCCCGTTAGGTAACAAATTAGAAGAGTTTCAAGAAACATTAGATTGGTCTAATTGGAGCAATTTTTATACTCGGAGATTAGGAAATCTCAATCCAAATTTTGCCTGTCGCCCTGGAAAAGCAGGATGTCCCGATCGCGATGGCGATACGTGGCGATCTTCTACTATTATTGCTGATACTGTAACGCTGCTATCCAATTCTTTCAGAGATGGTTTCCGCAGTGAGGGAGACTACGATCTCAACAATAATACAGCACTCCCCATCTCTCAACAAACTACGCCAGATAATCCTCAGCAGGCTACGACAGAACGCGAAAAGGTGTCTCAAAACCGGAAGAATAATGGCTTTTGGGACAACAGCTTTGTCACTAGTTCTGACTGGTGGGATACAAATAGTAGCGGTAATCCATATCCTAATCAGAAAAATTCCGACGAGAGTTATGTAGGTTCCTATTTAACGAACGGAGTCACACCCATACAGCGACGCACAAACTTTCCTGAATACGTCATGGAAATTTGTCGAAAAATACCTGTTGAAACCTGTGCAGATGGTGATTGGAAGATTGGGTATGACCAAGATGGTGACAAAAAGTTGAATAATAACGAAATCAATAGTGCTATAAATCTAAGTAGTCCACCAAATGGAGGATACAAACCCGATCGACTTGGGGCTGGTACTACTGCTTCACCTGCATTACAACCAGAAGATAGACGCTATCCTCGGCGAGTGGCTTTTCAGCGAAACGATAACTTAAATAATCAAAACCAAAATCAAAACAGGAACCAGAATAATCGCCAAAATAATTTAAATAACCAACAAAACAACCAGCAGAATAGTTTAAACGAGCGACAAAATAATCAACAAAATAATTCAAACAACCAACAAAGTAATCCAGGCGACCAACAGAATAATCAACAAAATAATTCAAACAACCAACAAAGTAATCTAGGCGACCAACAGAATAATCAACAAAATAATTCAAACAATCAACAGAGTAATCCAGGTAACCAACAGAACAACCAACAGAGCGATCGACAAAACAACCAACAACAAAATAATCAACAACAACAAAATAACCAAATCAATGCTAATCAACTAACTCCTTTAGGAATAGATTCTCAAGGAAATGTAAAACAGTTTCGCTATGTTGATGAAAATAATAACGGTAAACCAGATGGATTGCCTCGGCAAGTATCTAATGCATTATGGTTTAAAACAACATCTAATTCTGTTGATCCAACTCAAGGCGAATCGTATAGTCCAAATAATCTGCTGTTTATTAAAGAAATCTCTAATGGTAAGCCGCTATTAGTACCAGTTTTACAAATTCACAGTCCCGATGGTTCTCCCAGTGAAAACCTGGATCGAGGAAACCCAAATCGTTACGCTACCAACTGGTTGCAAGCAGCTGAAGAAGATACAACTTTTAATGCTGTATTTATGGCTGGTAATAGTCCCAGTCGTCCTCAAGAAGAGTCGGCAGGATTGCCTAACTTCGTCCGTTTTCTAGAAAACTGGGAAAACAGAATCGTCAAAATCGACGGTAATTTTATTCAAATGCGGCGGAGTACCTACGCTACAGCACCATTTATGCCGATCCGTCGCGACACGGCTACTGAGTTGGCTACAGCAACCGATAACCTTAGTTGGTTTGACTACGCTATTAATAAATATCCCACTGGTGGCGCTAATAACGATTTACCGACAGGAACGCCACCATATTACAGCGAACCAGAACGACACTGGCAGTTTGATGTTGCCTTACTATCCCAATCTTCAGACTTATTTGCCCAAGAGTTTACTACTCCATCGACAAGCCAGCCTAGCGAACTCCTCAGAGAAGTCAGTCGAGACGATTCTTGGGTACAAACTTTGTTGTGTGCAGCCATAGCCAGCGATCGCACTGGTAAAGTTACAGCTACCTACACTCAATATGCGGTTTCAGATAAAACTCAGCGTCCGGCAACTTGTCAAAACGATACACCCGATTATCCGGCAAACTTGAATTAGAGGACAAGGGGGACAAGGGGGACAAGGGAGATGAATAAGAAAAGACGAGTTAGTGCAAAAGTCAAAAGTCAAAACTTAAAAGTCAAAAGTCGTTTGCAATTCCCGACTCCCGACTCTAGTACGGGCGCACATCTGTGCGCCCCTACGACTCCCGCTTCATCAGGCTTCACTATCCTAGAGGCTTTAATCGCGATCGCAATTCTATCAATATTGATGACCGCGATCGCGCCTGTGTTTGTCCTTGCTGTTGGTAATCGGCTGCAAGCAAGGCGAATAGAATTAGCAACTCAAGCAACAAAAACCTATATTGCTGGAGTTAAGGCGGGAACGATTGCACCACCACAGCATATAGTTGTCTTAAATGAAGTCGATAGTAACAAAAATTTTAATTCTCAACGCGAACAATTTGTTGCTACAGCTCCTCCTTCTACTTCTGGTGGTTTGCGTTGTACGAATGTTACAGTTGGTAATTCTTATTGCTGGAATAATACGACATCAAGTTTATATTGTTTCGATTTAGATGGTGGCGGTTGTAGTAGCGATAGCGGACAAGATTTGGTGATTCAGGCTTTTCGCAGCGCCAGTTCTGAGGATCGATCTATGGATAAAGCTTATATATTGGGGCTTCGGGTTTATCGTGCTGCTGGTTTTAGCGATCTGTCACCGCTGGTTGCTAGCGATCCTAATACTCAAAGAACGCAGTTGACTTTTTCGGGAGGGTTGGGTAATTTCAAAACACCATTGGTTGAAATAGCTACAGAAGTTGCTAATGATGAGTCGAGTATAAATGATTTTTGCGATCGCCTTGGGTGTGAGTGAGCCAAAGGTCAAAAGTCAAAAGTCAAAAGTCAAAAGTCAAAAGTTTAAATATCTGTTTTTTGATTTGCTATATTTTTATTGATAATAAGGTTAAAAATTTGTATGAGTCATGATTTTTTTGATTTTTGTCGCGCAAAGACGCAGAGGCGCAAAGAAAGGAAAGAAAAGAGAAGAAGATTGGGTTGTAATGGTTTTACTTTGATTGAGTTGTTGGTGTCGATTGTTATTTCTTCGATTGTTTTGAGTTCGCTGTTGTCTTTTATGACGAATATGTTGACTTCTGAGCGAAGAGAACAGGCGAAGTCTAGTAGCGAACAAGAAATACAGTTGGCACTCGATTATATTTCTAGGGATTTACAGGAAGCTATTTATATTTATGATGCTGATGGGGTGCAGGCGATCGCCGACCAATTGCCTCATGCTAGAGAAGCAGATAAAGTTCCCGTACTTGTGTTTTGGAAGCCTACTTTTTTAGCTCAAGATCGTCCTGTTATTACGATAGATGGAACTACAACTACTGTTGGATGCTTGACTAAGTTACCTAGAACTGATACCTGTAGTCAAAGAGATTATTTTGTTTATTCTTTAGTTATTTATTACTTAATTAAAGATAATAATCCTGCTTGGTCGGGAGCAGCCAGAATTGGAAGACTCGAAATACAAGATGGAATTAGAGATTCTCATAATTCGCGTAATTATCTGACAAATCCCGCTCCGGGTTTTCAATTATTCAATCTTTCTCAGGCGGGGAGTATTGAAGATAAAATGAATGCTTGGGAAAAGGCAGATACAGCTTACGATCTGCAAAAAAATCCGATTGAAGTATTAGTAGATTATGTCGATCCGAGTCCGAGCGATCGCACGCCAAAGCCGTTAGATTGTCAAAATATTTCTTCTGATGCTCAACTCGTTCCTGCTAATACTCAACTTGCTAATCCTTTACAAATAAATAGTTTTTATGCCTGTGTAG
This sequence comes from Chroococcidiopsis cubana SAG 39.79, assembly GCF_003991895.1. NCBI lineage: Bacteria > Bacillati > Cyanobacteriota > Cyanophyceae > Chroococcidiopsidales > Chroococcidiopsidaceae > Chroococcidiopsis > Chroococcidiopsis cubana. The sequence continues at coordinate 4,011 of NZ_RSCK01000112.1, read as the reverse complement.
ATGCATCGCGCAATTTAGCTCAAGTTTATTTAAGAGGAAGTGCGTTGATGCGTTTGGAACAAAATGCTGTTTATAGTGACAGTCAGGCTAGCTATTTTCCTAGTTTAAATATACAAGTGAAAAGTCGCGGTACGACCAGCTCTAAATTTTAGCGGCAATTTGTTATGAATAAAATTACCAAGACAATTTTACACCCATCGATTTTTCGCAGGGGCGCACAGCTGTGCGCCCCTACAGATCGCGTTCCTCTTGGAATCTCCATTGGGGATAGGGGAGAGAGGGGGAATCGAGGATTTACCCTGATCGAACTCATCGTTGTAGTCATTATTATCGGAGTTTTAAGTGCGATCGCGGCTCCTAGTTGGGTGGCTTTTGTTGACGGTCGCCGTTTGAGTGTTGCTCAAGACCAAATTTTGCGCTCTTTACAGGCAGCACAAAGTAATGCTAGGCGAGATAAAGTAATATGGCAAGTCAGCTTTCGCGAACATAACGGCGTAGCACAGTGGATCGTTCTGCCAGCAAGTACAAACCCGACTGCTGTAACTTGGCAAAACTTAGATGCAGCGGTTCGCATCGTCGATCCAATTGTGAATGCCAACGATCCCGATGGCACAACTTTAGAATTCGATCCAACTCATAATTTATGGCGAATGCAATTTAACTATCGCGGAGAAGCAAATAGTCCGTTAGGAAAAATTGCGATCGCCACTCGTAGCGGCGGACAGCGCTGGAGTTGTGTTAAGATTGCTACTCTCTTAGGCGCAATCCGATCTGCTAGTGATGAGAATTGTCTGGATTAAACGTCATTGGTAATTGGTCATTTGCGATCGCCGATGGTTAGTTGTTATTAGTTTTGACTTTTGACTTTTGACTTTTGACTTTTTACTTACTCATCGCCTCTGCTGTTTTTTCCCGATTTAGCTTCAAAATTAGCACGCCTAAGGGAGGCAAACACAGATCGATGGAATAGGGATGATTGTGGTATTGCCATTCATCCGTCCATTTGCCCCCTAAGTTACCCATGTTGCTACCGCCGTACTCGCGGGAATCGCTATTAAATAACTCTTGGTAAAACCCTGGTTCGGGTACGCCAATTCTGTAGTGAGAGTGCGGTTGGGGAGTAAAGTTACAAACTGCGATCGCAAAATCCTCTGAATCTTTGGCGCGACGAATTAACGCAACTACGCTATGGCGATTGTCGCTGCAATCGATCCACTCAAACCCCGCTTCAGCAAAATCTTGGCTGTACAAAGCTGGTTCAGAGCGATATGTGTGGTTTAGATCTTTGAAAAACTGCTTGAGCTGTTGGTGTGATTCATATTGCAACAACTGCCACTCTAAGTCACCCCAGACGTTCCACTCGCTCCACTGTCCAAACTCCATGCTCATAAACATGGTTTTTTTGCCGGGGTGAACGAACATGAAGGTAAACAAGCAGCGGACGTTGGCGAATTTCTGCCACCTATCCCCTGGCATTTTACCGATGATGTTACTTTTGCCATGTACGACTTCATCGTGGGATAGAGCCAACATGTAATTTTCGCTGTGGTGATACCACATGCTGAAAGTGACGTTATTTTGGTGGAACTGGCGAAACCAAGGGTCCATGCTGAAGTAATCCAGCATATCGTGCATCCAGCCCATGTTCCACTTGAGATTAAAGCCTAATCCGCCCATATACGTAGGCCAAGATACCATAGGCCAAGCGGTAGATTCTTCCGCGATGGAGACGATACCAGGAAAATAACTAAAAATAACGTGATTTGTTTGCCGCAGGAACTCTGCTGCCTCTAAATTTTCCGTGCCACCATATTGATTTGGCAACCATTCCCCTTCTTTGCGGCAATAGTTCAGGTAAAGCATTGAGGCAACGGCATCTACCCGAATTCCGTCGATATGATACTTATCAAACCAGAACAAGGCGTTGGCAACCAAGAAGTTTCTCACTTCGTTGCGGCTGTAGTTGAATACTAAAGTTCCCCATTCTTTGTGTTCTCCCTTGCGCGGATCGGCATGTTCGTAGAGGTGAGTCCCATCAAAGAATGCTAACCCGTGTCCATCTTTAGGAAAATGACCTGGAACCCAATCAACAATTACCCCAATACCGTTTTGGTGGCATTGGTCAACAAAATACATGAAGTCTTCTGGTGTGCCATAGCGGGACGTACAAGCATAATAGCCAGTGACTTGATATCCCCAAGAGCCGTCAAAGGGATGCTCTGCAATTGGTAATAATTCAATATGGGTGTATCCTAAATCTTTTACGTAGGGAATCAGGCGATCGCCAAGTTCTCGGTAGGTGAGAAAACGCGCCCCTGGTTTGAGTTCCGAGACAATGACGACGGGTTCTGTCTCCCCATTAGGCAACTTGGGTGGTTCGGCAGAGGAGGCGTGCAGCCACGAACCGAGATGGACTTCATAAACAGAAATTGGCTGTGTTAGGGGGTCGGTATGGCGGCGTTTTTCCATCCATGCCAAATCGCTCCATTCATAAGCGTCTAAGTCTGTGACAATGGATGCGGTTTTGGGTCGGGGTTCTTGCTGATAGCCATAAGGGTCAGACTTTTCGTAGATGTGACCATTGTTATTTTTTATTTCATATTTATAGCGATCGCCGACTTTGAGTTCGGGAATAAATATTTCCCATACTCCTGTAGCACCTTTGCGCATCTGGTGCTTGCGTCCGTCCCAATGATTAAAATCTCCAATAACTGACACGTTGCGCGCGTTCGGAGCCCAAACAGCGAAATAAACGCCTTGGACACCGTTAATTTCTGTTGCGTGCGCTCCTAGTTTTTCATAAATGCGGTGGTGATTGCCTTCCGCAAATAGATGCAGGTCAAAATCTGTCAAGCGGGGAGAGCGAAAGGCGTAGGGGTCGTAAATCACACGCTCGCGTTCTCCCTCCAAAATCCGCAACTGATAGTTTGCCAGTTCGGGAAGATCGAGCGTGCATTCAAAAAAGTGAGGATGATGCACGGTCTCCATCGGAAATTCTTTTCTTTCCTCTGGCAGTACCACCCACGCCGCACTCGCATTTGGTAAGTATGCTCGCACTGCCCAGACGGTTTTGCCTTCATGTTCCACGGAATGAGCGCCTAGCACTTCAAAAGGATCTTGATGCTGGTTCCAAATAATTCGATCTACCTGTTCTGGTGCAATGGTGGTCATAGACATGCAGCTACCTACTTAGAATAAATTTACTAAACTCCTCTCGTCATACTTATACACACTCTTTACATTTATTTGCAAATGAGCAAGCAAAGCAACGGTATTTAGTTTGATTTTGTCTCAACCATAGGTAAGACTTTGGGGAGTCAGGGAAAAGGAGACAAGGGAGACAAGGAAGACAAGGGAGACAAGGAAGCAGAGCGGTAAAGGGAGCAATTCTAGTCACTAGTCACCAGCCACTAGCCACTAGCCACTCTCTACTGATAAATGTTCGCTGCTCCCTGCTCCCTCAAATAGGCAAAAAAGGTAAAAAAGTCCGAATTGCCTTTCGCAGTTGGAGTAGAAAAACGATTTCTCGGACTTGAGAGTTCAAAGTGGGTGGTGCAGGACGGGTTTGTAATTTAGCTTGTAATTGAGCGTATTGGGCAGCAGTTAGTGATTTGCCATCCACAGGCGATCGCGCTGTGAGAAAGATTTCCGTCCGCAAGACTTCTTCTGGTGTATCTTCTGGTGGTGGTAAAGCTAAGGCAGATTGGGCGATCGCAGAGATTGTAAAAAACACGATGCCAACACCTAAAAATTGAGTTTGAAAGTGGGTTATCTCCTGACGTTTGCCAACTGGCAAAAACCCCATACTCTCTCTTTCTCCCTAAACTGCTACCAGAGTATTTATAGCATTTTGTCTGCCCTCCTAAGCACTACACCTAAGCACTACATATGTAGGTACTTATTACTTATGTGGTAAGAGAGCATATGTAATGCAAAAAGCGCCCCCCTTTTGGGGAGGCGCTTTCCTAAGTCAAACTAACGCGAATTAGCCATTGAGGGAAGGAGCTTCGA